>JASIJW010000279.1:0-7303 GCA_030050035.1 Acidobacteriaceae bacterium
GAGTTGCACGCATCGATGCCGATGATCATGATGAACCACGCGGCGTACCCGAAAACGCCCGGCGGCAACCGGCCGGCGAGCGCCTCAGCGTTCTGGATCACCACCATTCTGCGCAAGCGCATCGGCTATCGCGGCATCATTCTCTCGGACGATCTCGAAATGGGCGGCATACTCAAGTTTCTTCCGGTCGAAGAGGCAGCCATCGCCGCCATCCGCGCCGGCAGCGACCTGCTCGAAATCTGCCACAGCGCGGAACTCATTCTGCGCAGCTACGAGGCGATGATCGTCGAAGCAGAGCGGTCGGCGTCATTCCGGACGCTGCTCATCACTCGCGCTCGCGAAACCGCCACCAGGCGCAGGCGGCTTTACGCCGCGCGCGGCGCGCGGCCGCTTACGGGTAAGCAGTTCGATTCGCTTCGCGATCGCATGCACCGGTTCCGCGACGCGATCGCAGCCAGCGAAACCGACGTCATCCAGCCGCGCTCGACGGCGCCGGCGGAAGCCTCATGATGCCGCACACGATGGACCGTCGTTCCATGATCGTTGCCGGCATCATGAGCGGCACTTCGGCCGATGGAATTGATGTGGCCGTGGTACGGATCGCGCATCCTTCCTACCCTGGCCGCAAACACAATGACACGGCTAGGGTGGGCCACCCGGTTCGACTGAAGCTCACGCTGCTCGCGCACGAGGGCTTTACCTTTGCTGCTCCGCTGCGCCGCGCCATTCTTGCGGCTATGAACGCGAGTTCCACATCGACCGCGGAGCTTGCGCGTCTCAACTGGCGGTTGGGTATCGCTTACGCCGAGGCCGCGGCTGCCACGGCGAAGAAGCACAGGCTCCGGCTCGACCTCGTCGGGTGCCACGGCCAGACGCTCTATCACCAGTCGCGCCCTGCCTACTACGCGGGCCGCAGTTTTGGCTGCACCTGGCAGGCGGGCGAAGCGCAGGCCATTGCCGCCAGGCTCGGTGTTCCGGTGATTTCGAACTTTCGCCCTGCTGACATGCTTGCCGGCGGGCAGGGCGCGCCGCTCGTCCCGCTGCTCGATTACGTGCTCTTTGCCGACGAGCGCCGCGGGCGCGTGCTGCAGAATATAGGCGGCATTGCCAATCTCACAGCCGTTCCCGCAGGAGCTTTGCCGCACGCGGTGCTCGCCTTCGATACTGGCCCCGGCAACATGATTATCGACTGGCTCGCGCAGCAGCTTTTCAGCAAGCCCTACGACCGCAACGGCGCCTTCGCTGCAGCAGGCACAGTGATTGCGCCCGTGCTCAAGGCCGCGCTGCGCAATTCTTATTTCCGGCTCAAGCCGCCACGTACCGCCGGACGCGAGCAGTTCGGCTGCGAGTACGCCGCGAACTTTCTTGCACTGTGCCGCCACCACAGCACCAGGCCGGAAGACGCCCTGGCAACAGCCACTGCGCTCACTGCCGACTCCATCACGCGCAGTTACGCGCAGTTTGTGCGACCGCGGATGAAGAAACAGCCGGTAGACTTCATCGTCTCTGGCGGCGGTGCACGCAACCGCACCCTGATGGCCATGCTGGGATCGCGGCTAAGCTCGAGTATCGGCCCGCTCGGCTGGAAGTTTGCTGCGAGCGACGACTTCGGCTTGCCGGTCGAAGCCAAGGAAGCGGCAGCATTCGCTTTGCTTGCCTGGCAGACGTGGCATCACCAGCCCGGCAACGTTCCCGCCGCAACCGGCGCAAAACGCGCGGCGATCCTCGGGCAGGTTACGCATGTCTAGAATCTGGCCGGCGGGTTCGGTGCTTTTCCGTCCTTTCGCACTAAATGCGAAAGGACGGGGCACGGAGATTCGCATCTTTTGCGCTGCGATACTTATGATTTCGGCAGTTTACCTCTCCGGCTGCCGGTCGCTGCAGCGCGATCCCAAGACTGTTGTTTTTCTGATCGAGAGCAGCCCTGCCAATCTCGATCCCCGCATCGGCACCGATGCCCAGGCCGAACGCATCGACGAACTGCTTTTCGACGGTCTCGTCCAGCATGACGCGCAGTTCCGCTTCGCTCCGGCGCTTGCCAAGAGCTGGGATCAGCCCGATCCAAACACCCTTGTCTTTCACCTCCGCAGCGGCGTGCGATTCTCCGATGGCCAGCCGCTCACGGCGCGCGATGTACTCTTCACCATCAATTCCATACGCGACGGCACCGTCATCTCGCCGAAAACCGCCGCCTACGCCTCCATTGCGTCCATGGAAGCGCCTGACCCGCTCACGGTGGTGATGCGCCTGAAGCACCCTGACAATTTTCTGCTCACAAACCTTTCCAACACCGCCTTGGGCATCGTGCCTTATGGCAGTGGGCGCAATTTCTGGCAGCATCCTGTCGGCACCGGGCCGTTCTGCTTCGTCAGCCAACTGATCGACCAGAATGTCGTCATCGAACGTAACCCGTTGGCTTGGGCCACGACGCCAAAGATCGACCGGGTGCGCTTCGCCGTGGTACCCGACGCCATTACCATGGCCCTTGAGCTCGAAAAAGGCTCTGCTGACGCTGAGGTCAATGCCCTGCCGATGGACTCATTACCCGTACTGGCCAGTCGCCCCAACCTTGTGGTGCAGGATGCGCCGGGCAGCAACATCCAATATCTGGCTTTCAATCTTCGCGACCCCATCCTGAGCAGCATGCGCGTCCGGCAGGCCATCGCTTTCGCAATTAACCGGGATCTCATCATCCAGACGCTGCTCGGGGGCCATGCGCGATCCGCCAACAGCCTGCTGCCCTCCGGCCACTGGGCCTGGACAGGCGATGTGCCGCATTACGATTACGATCCCGCCCGTGCCAACGCACTCCTCGACGAGGCCGGCTACCCGCGCAGCGCCGATGGAATCCGTTTTCATCTCACCATGAAGACCAGCACCGACGAAAGCACGCGCGTGCTGGCCGCTGCACTGCAGCAGCAACTGGCCGAGATCGGCATTGCTCTCGACCTGCGCAGCTACGAATTCGCCACTTTTTACTCCGACGTGGTCCGCGGCGCGTTCCAAATGTATTCGATGCGCTGGGTCGGCGGTAATGAGCAGCCCGATATCTTCAGCTATGTATTTTCTTCGTCGCGCTTCCCTCCCCGCGGCGCAAATCGGGGCCATTATTCCAACGCGCAGCTCGACGCGCTGCTTGACAACGCCGCCGAAACCGCCGACATGGATCGACGCCGTGCCGATTATGTGCAGGCGCAACAGATCCTCGCCCGCGACCTTCCCGCCATCAATCTCTGGTACCAGGACACGGTAATTGTCCACAGTCGCCGACTGACCCATGTTGTTCCCACGCCCTCGGGCAGCTTTTCGTTTCTTGAGACGGCAGAGCTCGATTCCTCAGCCGTTCAGAAGGGGCAGAAGTGACCGGTCACCGGATCGCTATTTCCAGCCGCTCAAACCGGATCCTCGCCTCCCGCATATTGCGAAACTTTCTCAACCTTTTGCCGGGGTGATTCGTCTACCCGAACAGGGTCAGAATCCAGTGAAAACGGCGGCTTGGAGCCGTGGAGAGCAAGCGTATGAAGAGTCGCATTGCGGGACGGTTGGCGGTTTTTACAGTGATGGTATTTCTGGCTTGCGCGGGGATAGCCTACGCCCAGGCGGGATCGCATTTTCTCGGCACCGTCACGGCCATCAACGGCAACACCCTCACCGTGAAGACGCAGCAGGGCGACGAGCACCAAGTACAAGTGCCTTCTACGGCGGATCTAAAGCGTATTGAACCCGGCCAGACCAGCCTCAGCGCGGCGGTGGCCATGCAGTTCAGCGAGCTCGCGACCGGCGACCGCGTGCTGGTGTGGACGGATCCCAATGTCACCAGCGGAACGCCGCAGGCCACACGCATCGTGGCCATCAAGGCACAGGACCTGGCCCAGAAGCAGCAGCAGGAAACCGAAGACTGGCAAAAGCGCGGCGTGGGCGGTTTGGTCAAGAGCGTCGATCCGGCGACAGGAATCATTGTGATCACCTCGGGCGCCGGCCCAGCCGCGAAGACGGTCATCATCCATATAGCGAGCAACACCGTGCTCAAGCGCTACGCGCCCGCCTCAGTGAGCTATCCGCTGGCCAGGCCTGCACCGATCACCGACATTCACCCTGGCGACCAACTGATGGCCCGCGGAAATAAGACTGAATCCGGCACCGACGTTGCCGCCGAAGAGGTGGTCTCCGGCAGCTTCCGTAATGTATCCGGCATCATCTCCTCTGTCGATCCGGCAAACTCTACCTTCGTCGTCAAGGATCTCGCAACCAAAAAGGTAGTCACCGTCCAGGTGCCAGCCGATGCCCAATTGCGCGAGCTTCCCGAGCGCATGGCGCAGTTCCTGGCGGCGCGCTTGAAAGGCGCCAGTCCTGCTGGAAACGCGGGAGGCAACGGCGGAAACGCAGCCGCCGGCGATCATCACAGCGGCTTCATGCAGCACGGCGGAGGCGGCGGAATGGATCCGCAGCAGGTGCTCAGCCGCGCCCCGGTGATTCACTTCTCCGATCTCAAGAAGGGCGACGCGGTAATGCTGGTGGCCACACCCGGCGATCAGCAGGTCATTGCCGTTACGCTTATCGCCGGCGTCGAGCCGCTGCTCGAGGCGCCGGCCAGCCAGGATCTGCTAGCCAACTGGAGCATGGGCAACAATGGCGCCGATGCAGCAGGCGCACAGTAGCGTTTTTTGCCGTTTCTTCTTATTACTGTTTGTACTTTTGCTGTTTGTTTCTTATTCATGAATGAGTGAGGATAACGTGCATTTCAGCTTTCGCCTTCATCTTTTTTCAGCCGCTGTGCTGGCACTCGCCGTGCCGTTCTCGACCACAGCGGCGCAGGGGCAGACCTCTGCCCCGCCGCAAACAAACTCCGCTTCGCAGTCGGCGTCATCATCTTCCAGCTCACAATCCGCCGTCCTGGGCACGCTGCACGGCCACATCACAGATCCAACCGGCGCGCTGATTCCTGGCGCGCAGGTGATAGTTCTCACGTCCCAGGGCAAAACTATGCGCTCCACAAAGGCCGACTCCGCGGGCGGCTACTCGGTGCGCGGTCTTCCTGCGGGCAGTTATGTTATCCAGTCCGAATATCAGGGATTCGCCCCGTTTGTCTCCGCGCCCATTCAGCTCAGCGCCGGCCAAACCAAGAACGTGGACATCAAGATGGCTATCGAAGCCGCGCAGCAGCAGGTGGTGGTCACGGATGAAGGCGCGCCACAGGTGAGTGTAGAAGCCGGCGCAAACGCAAGCGCGATCGTGCTCAAGGGCAAGGATCTTGAGGCGCTTTCCGACGACCCCGACGAGTTGCAGAACGAATTGCAGGCGCTCGCTGGTCCAGCAGCCGGGCCGAACGGCGGCCAGATCTACATTGACGGATTTACTGGCGGCCAGTTGCCACCCAAGTCGGCCATCCGTGAAATCCGCATCAACCAAAACCCGTTTTCAGCGGAGTTCGACCGCCTGGGGTATGGCCGCATTGAGATTCTCACTAAACCAGGCACAGACACGCTGCATGGCCGCGCGTTTCTGCAGGGCAACGACAACACGTTCAATTCCGGTAACCCATTCACCACAGTGCTTCCCTCCTACGACAGCATCCAGTACAACGGCACTGTGAGCGGACCGATCTCGAAGAATGCCTCGTACTTCTTCAGCGCCGACGTGCGCAACAACCAAAACGACAGCATCTACCAGGCCACCACGGGCGTCTTCAACGGTACCCAGTACGCTTCCAATATTGTCTCGGGCGGTGTCTTTACTCCATCCACGCACATGAACATTTCGCCACGCATCGACATTCAGCTTGGCCAAAAGAACACCCTTACGCTGCGGTACCAATTCTTCCGATATAACGAATCCAATGAATTTGGCGGCTCCGTTGACCTGCCCGATGAGGCCATCAATGAAGACATCATCGAGCATGCATTCCAGTTAAGCGACTCTGAGGTCATCAACGACCACATTGTCAACGAGACGCGATTCCAATATCTGCGCGACATTACATCGCAAACGCCCCTCAGCACCGCTCCGAGCATCTCGGTGCCGGGTTACTTCGCCAGCGGTGGTTCCACCGGCCAGACGGAGCACGACCATACTGATCACTTCGAACTACAGAACATCACCACGATGACAGCTGGGGCGCATGCTATCAAGTTTGGCACGCGGCTGCGCGACAACAGCGACATCAACACCACTAACACGTACTTTAACGGCAGCTTCAACTTCACTTCAGTGGCCGATTATGTGGGCGCAATGGACGCTCTTAATGGCTACCAATGCCCGGTGAATCCGGCTTCCGGTTCGCCCACCGCCTGCGGCTCAATGAACGCGCCCAATAAGCTCACTTATTTTTTGGGCAATGAGAATGCCCAAGGCAACATCTTCGATGGTGCATTGTTCCTGCAGGACGACTGGAAGAAAAATAAGAACCTGACGCTCTCCGGCGGTCTGCGCTGGGAGACGCAGAATCACCTAAACGATCACTCTGACTGGGGCCCGCGCGTGGCATTCGCCTACGCGCTTGATGGGCACAAGACAGGAACTCCGAAGACGGTACTGCGCGGCGGCATGGGCTTCTTCTTTACTCGCCTCAGTATCGGTACGCTGATGTCTGCCGAGCGCTATAACGGCAAGCCTGGCAGCCAGCAGCAGTTCGTCATCAACAATCCAACCTGCTTCAACCCGAACAGCCTCAACGCCATTGATAACGGCGATCCCAGCCAACTCGCTGCTGATTGCGGCGCTGCTACCGCGCTTGCCCCACAGATCGACACAATTTCGCACACTTACCGCTCACCTGTGGACGAGCAGGAGGGCATCAGCCTGGAGCGGCAGCTTGGCAAGGCCGCCACTCTGACGACTACCTATCTGCACACTCTGGGCGTTCACCAGAACGCGACAATCGACGCCAACGCGTATCTGCCGGAGCCAGGCAGCAATCTTTACGGTGTTTCCCCCAGTGGAACGCGGCCGTATCCAAACTTGGGCGTTATCGATGAGACCTTCCCCGAGGCCATTTACAAGCAAAACCAGGTCATTGTCAGCGTAAATGCGCGCATTGGCCCACGGTTGAGCGTAACCGGGTTTTACAACGCAAACTGGGCCAACTCCGACACGGGCACAGCCTCAAACTCGTACAACATCAGCCAGGATTGGGGCCGCGCCACTTTTGTTTCGCGCAACCAGATCTTCTTCATGGGCAACTACACGGCGCCCTGGGGGCTTACCTTCAATCCGTTCCTGATTGCGCAGTCCGGACGTCCCTTCGACATTGCTACATCCGAGGACCTGACCGGTGATAACTTCATCGGCCAGGACCGGCCGACAT
>JASIJW010000280.1:0-3057 GCA_030050035.1 Acidobacteriaceae bacterium
TTCCGGTTGAGCCGCTGCCGCTTCCCGTTGAGCTGCCGCTGCTTCCGGTTGAGCCGCTGCTGCTTCCGGTTGAGCCGCTGCTGCTTCCGGTTGATGTGCTTGCGGTTGAATTAATTGGCTGCTGACAACCGCTCAGCGCGAGCGCGCATACTACGGCCCATGCCGCTATCGGCACGCCGAGACGCCTGAATCCCATGCAGTGATACTCCTCGTCGATATAGGCTCACTGCATCGATCACCGCCTAGGCCGGGGGAGGCTCCGACTTGCGGAAGGAAAAAGCCTTCAGCGATTCGGAGCGGCAGACGATCAGGGGTCCTAAAGGCATTATCGCCGTACTCTGGGAAGTCGAAAATCCCTCATAGGTGGAATCCCGCCCAGTGAGTTCACCCACTATGGGCCGACCACCGATGATTGGACGTGCTTACACTTCACGTAGCAGATCGAAGTTCGCACTGCCGCAGTGGATCGTTTGACTAGCTTAAGCTGGCGTGCATTGTCGTGATAAATGCTTCACCGTACGAAAATTTCGGACATTTGCGATGGCCCGCTTATTTGTTCCGGAAGAATCGGTTTTTATTCAACGAACAGGTCGGATGGTGGCGGAAAACGGGATCGAACCGTCGACCTCGGGATTATGAAGGGAAATCCGCTCCAACCTGGAACGATTCCAACTCAAGAAGTTCTGAGAAATCAAGGAGATTTCTGCTGAGAATCAGGCTCTCTTCTCCATGCGATCCAGAAAGGATCGACGTTCACCGTGCACTTTTGCGCGAATTGGGAACAAGTTGGCGTGCTGCTCGCGATGGGGGCTTCCGCCAAAGCGAACAGCGTGCCACTCTGTACATCCTTCGTGCTAACCGGCACGAGGCTGTCACGCCGGGTGCAAAGCGACAATTCTAAGGTGTGTAGAGCTCAGCGCTGCTGAGGATCGTGAAGCCAGTGCTAAGGGTGCGATCCAGGCCGCCAGCAACCAGCACCTTGCGGTTAAGAGGGAGCGTAGAAGTGTGGTCGATGCGACGCTGATTCATGCTGCCGGTCACGGACCAACGAGTTGGTGGAAGTTGTGCAGAGGAAACGAATAACTGGGTGGACGCAGACGGGCCGACGCCGACTCAGTCTGTAGCCGATCCCATGGCGGCAAGAGACTCCTTCACTGTAGGGTTGCCTCCAGCGGCGACGTCCTGACTGCGCCTCTGATGGAAACGGGACAGAATCGAGTTGGCGTTAGCTAATGCGGCGATGCGCTCGACATAAGCGGCAAGGTTGGCTCCGGGCAAAGCACAAATAAGGAGATCGGACGTGAACGCGTCGACATATGCGCGAGCGCCACAGCAGCCGAGGCTGAGCGCCGCCATACCCGTGTTGGCCACCTGCGGAATCACTGCGCAGGCGGGGCGACCCAGAGCAGGAAGGTTCCGGCGTTCCACCTGCTGCACAGCTTCGCTGATGATCAAAGCCTGGCTGGCATCCGCGAACAGCAGAACGACCTCCGGAGGAAGCGGCGACTGCGCCAGCGGAGCATAAACGACGTGCCTTGGATGTCGGCCGAGAACCGGGATCAGCGGCAAATCCTCAGCCGTGACGTAGCCGAGGCTGCCAAAGACGCCGAGACAGTCCTGCAAGTCAGTCTGTTGCGCCGCCGACAATTCGAGGTTGTGAGTGTAACTGCCGACGGCGCAGAGGGCGTGGTCGGTCGGTGAGGTGGCAAACGGACCCGCAGCAGACTATCGCCAGAAGCTGCATCCCGCAGGTGCGCGGCCATCGTGTACGGGTACCGAGGCAGGAACCGAGTCCGGAAAGCAGACCGCTACCGGGAGCTGCGCAAGCCGGAGGGTGCGCGAAAGAGTCTCTGCAAGCTGGGAGTACGACTGTTCCATGCGAGGAATTCCTTTTGGGCAATTTGGGGTTCAAGGAGATTGCAGTTGCCGTGAGCGGGGCACTCGCCTCAGAGTGCGTCCTATGGTGCGGCTGCCGCGTGCGTTTCCAACCGGGAGATCGGAAAATTCTTGTGTGGCGATTCAGCCCCGTTTGTCATCAGCGGTAAAGCCGAGTTCACCAATCGTCGAGCGAAGTGCAGCTTCGTTCACGAGGCCGGGATGGTATTGGATCGTGACCATTCCTTGCGGATAAGTGGCGTTTGCGGTGACGACACCTTTCTCCCGGCGGAGCAGCGTTTCAAGGCCAACAGCGCAGGTTACGCAAGTGAATCCGCGGACGTGCCAGGTGACCGTCTTAATATCTTTCGGGTCCGGGGCGCTGGAATTCGAATCGCTGCGCAGCGCTTCAACAGCGCCGAACGACGCGACGCCGGTGGCTCCGGCGAGTGTGGCTAGCTTGATAAATTGCCGGCGAATCATGACCGCTTCTCCTGACAGCAAGTAGGGTTATTTGGCGACGGCGTCGCCAGGTTCGTATTTCCACGAAGTCTCAATGGTTGCATGATCAGCAAACTGCAGATCGGTATAGGCACTGAACGGAATCTTCTCTTTCAGCAACCCGGTCTGTATCATCAGATCGCGCACCTCATCGAAGTCGTCCTTCTGCGGCTCCAGCAGGTTATAGCGAATGCGCGACATCGGCTTGGTCAGCGCCCATCGCAGCAACTCCGGCTTCTGGTGGTAGTAATAAAGTCCCACGAAATCTGCGGCGTCGACGCGATGGGGCCGGCTCTGGTCGAGCCACAGGCCCGAGCGCGCAATGCCGTCCACCAGCACCTGTACTACTTCAGGGCGGCCCTGAATCAAATCTTCGCGGGCCACGAGAATGCACGACATGTAGTTGGGCCAGTATTTGTCCGCGTAAAACAGAATGCGGCCGTATCCTCCCATTTCCGCCTGCGAGGGGAACGGCTCGCCCATCACGAAAGCGTCGATGGCTCCAGCCTCGAGGGCGCCCGAGACATCGGGCGGAGCCATCTCGACCATCTTCACGGAATCGGGCTTCATGCCGTACGCCTGCATCGCTCGAAACAGCAGCAACCTCTCGTCAGAGAACCGGCTGGGTATGGCGATTGTCTTGCCGCTCAACTGGCCGAAGTTGAAGATCGGTCCGTCTCG
>JASIJW010000281.1:0-16932 GCA_030050035.1 Acidobacteriaceae bacterium
TCAGCATAGCGCGAATCCATAAGCCGTCAAGTAGAATCCAAGTGTTCCCGTCATGATTGCTCACCTGCGCGGCAAACTCATTCACAAGCAGCCCGGCCAGGCCATCGTCGAGGCCGCGGGCGTCGGCTACGACGTCGCCATCTCCGTTCCCACATTCACTGCGCTGCCCTCAGTCGGCGCAGAAACGGCTCTGCACATCCATACGCAGGTGAGCGAGGACCAGATCGCGCTCTATGGCTTTCTCGATAGCGAGGAAAAGCGGCTCTTTGAGCGGCTCATCACGGTGAGCGCCGTGGGGCCAAAGCTGGCCATCAAGATTCTCAGCGGACTCAATCCGGAACGCGTCGTACAGGCCATTCGCGGACAGGACCACGCGCAGCTCGTGCGCATTCCCGGCGTGGGCAAAAAGCTCGCCGAGCGCCTCGTCGTCGAGCTCAAGGACAAGCTCGAAGACTTCGCCGTCGCGCCTGTGCACGCTGGTCCGCATGGAGCGGCCGTCAATGACGTGCTCTCGGCGCTCATCAATCTCGGCTACCAGCGGCCCGCTGCGGAGAAGGCCATCGAGCAGGCCATCGCGAAGGATGAGGCGCTCGCCGGGGATTTCGATGGACTGTTTCGTGGCGCGCTGAAGGTGATCCGGTAGACTTCTTTCCATGGCGACAAAACAGAAACCCGCGCCGACAGCAGCCGTTCCTTACTTTCGCCCCGAGGCGCTTACTTTCCTGCGCAACTTGAAGCGGCATAATGACCGCGATTGGTTCCAGCCACGCAAAGCGCAGTTCGAAGCGGAGCTGAAGGAGCCGATGTTGGCCATCATCCGCAAAGTGATGGACGCGATGATGGACTTTGCACCGCAGTTCGTGCGGCAGCCGGAGAAATGCCTGTTCCGCATCTATCGCGACACGCGCTTCTCTGCCGACAAGCGGCCCTACAAAACGCATGTTGCCGCATGGTGGTCGCATCAGGGGCTTGAGAAAACCTCCGGCGCGGGCTATTACTTCCACGTCAGCGGCAGCGAAGTAGTGATCGCGGCCGGCGCTTACATGCCGGAGAAAGACCAGCTCGCGCAGATTCGCCACTGGCTACTCGACAATCACGAATCGTTTCGCAAGCTCTTGCAGGGAGCGGCCATTCGGAAAACATTCGTGGAGTTCGAGGGCAACGCGCTCACGCGGCCGCCCAAAGGCTTTCCTGCCGATCATCCGGGCATGGATTTGATCCGCTGCCGGCAATGGGGACTTGCAGCAACGCTGCCAGCGGCCACTGCGCTCAAGAAGGATTTCGCGGCCACGATCATTCGTTACTTTCGCATCGCTGCGCCTGTGGTCGATGCGCTGAATACGCCGATTGCCGCCGCGCAGGCACCGAAGAAGAAGGTGCTCTTCGGATTGCGCTGAGAGCACGCACTGAGTCTGCGCTAAGCGCGCATAGCCGCATTTTGAGCGGCTCCGGACGCTTGACGGACCCCAAAAACCCGGAAAAACCGCCAAAAACCGGTACTTTCGGCATAAATACCAAAGAAAACTGTGGAAAAACAGGCTTTTCTTGTTGACTTTCGCTGCCCGAAAGCCGCATTGTAAGCATCGCAGGGTTCTTCAAAAGCCGCATAAATACAGGGGATTCTTGGATTCCCTGCCTGCGGTGAACCGAGTTTGCTTCCGGGTCGCCGCGGTCCGGAAAACTGGTTTGCGAGAAACCTGAACCGGGGCTCGAGCGGCTTTTGCGAAAAAAGCAGCCTGCTCGGCTAAAGCCCCTTTAACCCGGCGCCCAGAGGGTTTGCCGAACGAAGCATAAGGAGAACAGCACATGGCAGCAGGATTGACCAAGACCGCTCTTACCCGCCAGCTGGCGGAGAAGCTGGAACTGACCAACAAGCAGGCGTCGGCGTTTCTGGACCTGTTGGCCGAAACGGCCATCAAGGAGACGAAGAAGAACGGTGTCTTCGTCATCCCCGGAATCGGCCGCCTGGTGAAGGCTGAGCGCAAGGCGCGCATTGGCCGCAACCCGCAGACCGGCGAGGCCATCAAGATCAAGGCCAAGACGGTGGTGAAGTTCCGCGTGGCCAAGGCTGCGAAGGACGTGATCGCGCCCCCGAAGAAGTAGTTTTCTTACGAGAGGTATTCTCGTCACAAACGGGAGAGCTTCGCGCTCTCCCGTTTGTGTTTCTAGCGAGAAGTTGCGGCTGCTCCGGCAGCGGGCTTTTCCACCACGAGCGCCCGCGCGATGAGCGATACGCCGAAGCCAACGACGATGCCCTTGATCATCAGCTCGTGATCGTAGCTCCAGGAGAGAACGGCCAGCGTGATGAAGACGCTGATCGGGTTCAGCTCAGAGAGCACGGCGATGGACCAGCGCGGATTGCTGACCGTACGCGGCAATGGTGAGCGCAAACGCGGGAACAGCCGCGGCACCGCGTGCAGATATTGCTGATACGGCGCGCCGAGCCGCGACGCGAGAAAACTCTCTTCCGCTAGGATGAGGCGCAGCAGAAAAATTGTGACGACCGGCACGGCAAACAGCGCGCCGGTGGGCGGCATGAGGAACGCGATCGCGGCGATCATGAACCATGTGCCGAGATACAGCGGGTTGCGCACGTAGCGATAGGGACCTCCCATTCGTAGATCGGACTCGAACTCGCCGGCGCGCATGGTGCGGGCGCTCACCGTGCATGGGCCAGGGTACGCCGCACCCCATATACGCAGAACCATGCCCAGCGCGGCAATAAGCGCGCCGGTAAGGATGACAACGGGCGTGGCGTAGGTAAAGCGCAGCAGGCCGGCGCGGCTCAGCTCAAGGGCCATCCACTCGAGCAGCGAGACGCGCTTGCCCAGGTCGAGCGCCTGAATCCACGGCGCCCAGAAGCCCAGCACAACAATGATGGTGAGGATCAGTCCCCGCAGCCTGTACTCGATCGCACTTGCCTTCATTCACACTCCAGATTTGGACCGACGGGTCTATTGACCTTTTTTGACCGGCCCTTTACCAGAGTACGCAACCGGACCCAAAGCGCCGAATCGGTGATGCACCCCCTCCCCCATTCCGGAGGGGATGTTCTTGATTCTATTTGGCTTGCGGATGCACCGCGCCCGTATCCTCGTGTGCCGCAAGAACTTGTTTGCAGCCAAGTCAGAATCAATAACTTACGGGCGTTTTTTCGCGGAGTACGAGGCTTTGCCGACCAGCTCCTTTGCTCCGCCGGGCGGACGAGCCGCAGGGAGTTCCAGTCGAGTTCAGTGTAGGAGAAACCGACTCATTTTCTCGCAATGTTCTGGTAAAAGAGATGGAGACTTTTCAATCTTGCCGCCACACTGAATTAGGCGCTGGGATGGAGTACGCGACTTGTGAAGGATTCTCAACAGATGTTTTGGCAATGGTTCGATGCGCACCAGGATGAGCTTTTCGAATTCGAGGTCGATCAAGAACGAATATTCGATGAACTCTCGGAACAGCTGATTCGGGTACACCCTAATTTGACCTTTGAATTTGGTCCCAAAACAAGCTGGCGCGAATTTGTAATAAGCGCAGGCGGTATACGAGAAGCTTTCCCGGCAGTGACCTCTCTCCAGGCCGCCGCACCGAAGCTGGATCGCTGGCGAATTACTGCATTTCGTCCACGTCGGACTCCGCTTAACAGCGTGCAAATTGGTGACACCTGTCTTGACCCCAGTAATGTCGAGTTTTCCTTGCTCATCAAAGGATCCTCGATTGGTATTCAGCTGTTCATACCTGGAGTCAGTGAAAAGGACGTGACTCTCAAGCAAATCGCGTACCTGATGTTGGACGAGGCGCTTGGGGAGTACGATGTCGAAACCAAAATTGGCGTAATCCAGATGCTGCCACGCGAATCTCCGCCTACGACCCGACGATACCCATTTTCGGAATTGCCCTCGCTCTTTGACCAACTCGCATCGACTCTCGCGTCGCCGCCCATAGCCAATTGAAGGCAGCTCCGGACGATTACATTGCAAATGCTGCGAGCGCGATGAGAGAGTTCAGTCGGCTGTACGGGCCAGCGTGCCCATTTCGGCCAGTTGCTGGCGCAGCTCGGCTTCGCTGGTAAAGCGCAGGGCCACCAGGCCGGCGTTGCGGGCGCCGGCTACGTTCTCGGGGCGGTCGTCGATGAAGAGGATGCGCTCGGGCGGGCGGCCGACGATGTCGATGGCGCGCTGATACATGGCCGGATCGGGCTTGCGCAGGCCTACGAAGCAGGAGCTGAGCGCGATGTCGAAGCAGTCGCGCAGGTCGAATGCCTTGAAGCGGTAGTCGTTGAGCTCGCGCGATTCGTTGTTGAGCGCGCCCAGCAGATATTCGCCCGAGGTGGAGAGTTCCCTGAGGATGCCGATGGCGCCGTTGGGCAGCAGCTTTGATTGGTCGAGCATGGCGGCCACAAACTCGTCGCGGGTGAAGCTGCGCGGCTCGTGGAAGATGGTGAAGTCCAGATAGGCGCCCATAGTGATGCCGCCGCGCTCCCAGACCTCGAAGATATCGCCGTGGCGCGCCTCGAGTTCGGTTTCGTCGAGATGGAATTGGGCTGCGACCTCGGCGCGCTGATGCACGCCCCAACTGTTGGTCAGCAGGACGCCGCCGATGTCGAAGAGAATGACGTCAAATGGCATAAAAGGCAGCATCGGCGCATCTCCGTGTTCGCAAGCCAGGCAGCATGAATGCGCTTTCCCCCTTAAAGACTAAAGCCCGTTTGATTTCGAGGTTTTAGCATACGGGTTGAACCCGTTCCCTTAAAAATCTTTGGAGCTGACCTATCAACTCATCACCAGCCACAGCCCGATTTGCCCGTTAGATGCGGGCTGGTTGGCCCGGTGCGCCTGAGAATCCCCTTGAATCAATATGCTTCAGGCGGGGCTGTTGGAGCCGTCGCCGCAAGTATATTTGGATTCAATGGCTAAGACCTTCTTGAAGCGGCGCTGGTAACGCTCCACATTGGTGATGAACTTGGCGCCGATAAAGGCGTGTACCAGCTCAAAGGCAAGCTGGACCCCGATGATGCGTGCGCCCAGCACGAGCACGTTCATGTCGTCGTGCTCCACGCCCTGGTGAGCGGAGTAGGTGTCCTCGCACATGCCGGCGCGGATGCCGGGAATCTTGTTGGCGGCCACGCAGACGCCTACGCCCGAGCCGCAGATAAGGATGCCGCGGGGCGCGTCGCCACGCTTGATGACATCGCCAACCAGCTCGGCGAAGTCAGGATAGTCGGAGGGCTCGGCGTTGAATGCGCCTACGTCGATGACTTCGTGGCCGGCGGCGGTGAGGTTGTCGCGCACCTCATTCTTGAGCGCGAAACCCGCATGATCGGATCCGATGACAAGTTTCATGGTGCTTCCTCCGAAAGCAGGGAACAGGGAGTAGGGAACAGGTAAAAACGCATGCCCCAATCCGGCTCTTCACTTCAGTTCCCCGCTCCCTTTCTGTTCCCTGATCCCTGTTCCCTATTCCCTGTTTTTGATCAGTTCTTTCGCCTTCGCTGCCACGTTGTCGGCCGTGAAGCCGAGCTTCTCGAGAACGATGGGGCCGGGAGCGGATGCACCGAAGCGGTCGAGGCCAATGACGGCGCCGTTCTGGCCTACATACTTGTACCAGCCCAGCGTTGCGCCGGCTTCTACGGCGACCTTGGGCACGTTGCGCGGAAGCACGCTGGCCTTGTATTCGGCCGACTGCTCCTCAAAGACGCGCCAGCTTGGGAAGCTGACTACGCGGGCGCGAATGCCCTCGGTGGCAAGTTTTTTGGCGGCGTCGACGGCAGGCCACAGCTCTGAGCCGGTGCCGATGAGGATGACCTGAGGGTCCTTCGCTTCTTCAACGATGTAGGCGCCCTTGCTGACGCCGGCGTAGATGTCACGCTTCGATGCGTCGATTACGGGCAGATCCTGGCGGCTGAGAGCCATGAAGCTGGGGCTCTTGCGTTCGAGCGCCAGGCGCCACGCAGCGGCGGTTTCATTCGCGTCCGCAGGGCGGAAGTCGGTGAGGTTGGGCACGGCGCGCAGCATCATCAGTTGCTCCACGGGCTCGTGCGTGGGGCCATCTTCGCCCAGGCCGATGGAGTCGTGCGTGAAGATGAACAGCGAGTGCGACTTCATGATGGCCGCAATGCGGATGGCGGGCTTGGCGTAGTCGGAGAAACAGAAAAACGTGGACCCGAAGGGAATGAGGCCGCCGTGCATGGCCATGCCATTGACCGCGGCGCACATGCCGAACTCGCGCACGCCGAAGTAGACGTTGCGGCCGGTGGGATCTTCGTGGAAATTGCCGCTGGATTTGAAGATGGTCTTGGTGGAGGCGGTGAGGTCGGCGGCGCCACCCATCAGCTCAGGCACAACGTCGGCGATCGCGTTCATCACGGTGTTGCCGGCGTTTCGCGTGGCGATCTTTTTGTCTGTGCCGAAACTGGGGATGGATTTTTCCCAGCCGGGCTTGAGCTTGCCGCTCTGCGTGCGCTCGAACTCCTGAGCGAGATCGGGAAACTTCGCCTTGTAGCCTTGGAAAAGTTTGTTCCATTCACCCTCGGCCTGCTTGCCGCGATCCACGGCCTGACGCCAGTTTTTGAGCGCGTCATCGGGGATGTAGAAGCTCTTGTCCTCAGGGAAGCCGAAGAAGCGCTTGGTCGCGGCTGTGGCTTCAGGGCCCATGGCTTCTCCATGCACCTTGTTGGTGCCGGCTTTGGGGCTGCCGTAGCCGATGACGGTGCGCACGTCGATGAGCGAGGGCCTGGTGGTTTCGGCCTTGGCAGCTTCAATGGCGGCTTCAAGCGCGTTCAGGTCGTTGCCGTCGGAGACGCGCTGCACGTGCCAGTGGTAGGCCTCGAAGCGCTCGAGCACGTTGTCGGTGTAGCTGAGCGAGGTGGGGCCGTCGAGCGAGATGAGGTTGTCGTCGTAAAGAAAGATAAGCTTGCCGAGGCCGAGCGTGCCGGCGAGCGCGGCAGCTTCATGCGAGACGCCTTCCATCAAGTCGCCATCGCCGCACATGGCATACGTGTAGTGGTTGACGATTTCGAAGCCGGGCTTGTTGTAGATGGCGGCGAGATGCTTTTCTGCAATGGCCAGGCCCACGGCCATGGCGATGCCCTGGCCGAGAGGGCCGGTGGTTACTTCCACGCCGTCGGCATGGCCTGCCTCGGGATGGCCGGGCGTCTTCGACCCCCAACTGCGGAAGCCCTTGAGGTCGTCCATCGTCAAGTTGTAGCCGGCCAGATGCAACGCGGCGTAGAGCATCGCTGAAGCGTGGCCATTCGAGAGTACAAAGCGGTCGCGGTCGGCCCAGTGACTGTTTGCGGGATTGTACTTCATCAGCTTGTGGTAAAGCAGATACACCATGGGGGAGTCGCCCAGCGGCGCGCCGGGATGGCCGCTGTGCGCCTTCTCGACCATGTCGACGGCCAGGAGGCGCAAAGTGTCGATGGAAAGCTGATCGAGAGAAAGCTCGGTGAGGGTAGTGGTCATGACGGCTGAACCCTTTCATCAAAGAAAATTTCGGGAAAAGCGCATAGAAATGCGCGCCGAATATGGCTTCCGCGCGCTTTATTGAGGCCCATGCGGATAAGCTTAAACAGGCTCAATCTCCACCTTTACATTGTATCCAAGCCAGGCGTCCGGTTCTTTCCACTGGAGGGTCCATTCAATGGCCCGGGCGCCGGCGGCCGGCATCAGATCGGCACTAAAGCCGAGGTTCGAAGTGCCGCAGCTGGAGGTTGTGTTCACCGTCTTCCAGTCGTCGGCAGTCCACACGACGGTGAAGTCGCGCTCGTCGAGAATGCGCAGCGTTTTACCCGCATCCATGCGTTGGATGGGCCGGCGGCGGGTGTAGATCTCCACGTCTTTACGGACGCGCTTTCGTCCTTCGGGTTCGGAGTAGCGCGCGTAAACGGGTTCGATGCGGTCGAAGACTTTGCCGTCGAGCGCGGAGCGCAGCAGCTTGAGGTACTCGGCGTGCGCCCAGACGAGCGGGACGGCCGAGCCGGCGGGCTTGCCCATCTGCAGGCCGCGGTCGCGGCGGTCGGCTTCGTCCCACACCTGCTCGGGCAGCATGTGGCCGGCGGTGGCGAAGGCCTCATAGGCGCGGATGAGCGGCGCAATGTCGCGGCCGGCGGCGAGCTCGTAGTGCGCGCGCTCGCCGGTGAGCAGCGGCCAGGCGCGGCCCTGTCCCCAGCCGTTGTAGGGATCGCCGTCGGGGCACTGGCCGTAGCCATCGTGGTTGTAGCGCAGCCAAGCGGGGCCCTGCGGCAAATCACGCTTGAGCACGGCGTCGACTACTTTGAGCGAGTCGACGATGAGCGGATCCGAGGCGCGGCGAATGCCGTAGCGGACTAATTCCAGGAAGCCGGCGTCGATGATTTCGCGGGCCTCAAAGATGTTTTTGTCGCCGGGGCGCAGGTTGTTGATGTGGACGAGCTCCTTGCCGCAGCCCTCGTGCGCATAGGCTTCGCCGCACTCCGGCGGGCGGATGCGCATGTAGTGGCGCTTGACCTCGGGATGGAGCACGCCGTTGTTGGTCACGGTCCAGTCTTCGAGATGGCCTTCGATCCAATCGGCGTATTCCTCAAGAAAAACGGCGAGGTCTTCGCGGCAACTGGCGCGGGCCATCTCCGCGGCGCAGATGAGGCCGGAGATAACGGCGGCGAGCGTGGAGGGCGAGTAGCCGGCGTTTTCTTCCCAGCGCTCCTGCTGCGTAATGGGCGCCTGGCGAACGAGGCAGCCGGCGGCGCGCTCGACGAAGGGAAAGATGTCGAGCTCACCGAGACCGCCGGCCTTCCACAGCCGCCATGCAAGGATGATCGGAAACGCGACCTCGTCGAGCTGCTTGCCCTTCCAGTACGGCGTGCCGTCGATCCAGAAATTCTGCGCGAAGCCGCCGTCGGGTTGCTGCGTGCAGGCGAGGTACACAAGGGCGCGCCGCGCGGTGTCGGCGTGGCCGCATGCCAGCAGCGCTGTCGCGGTCTGCACCATGTCGCGCGTCCACACCAGGTGATAGCCGCCCATATCGTCGTCGCCCTTTATCTGTCCCCAGGGGATGGAGGCCGAAGCAATAAAGGCGCCGGCGAAGATCTTGTCCTCGTGCGCCAGCAGAACGTTGTGGCTGGCGCGCATCAGCTTGCCGTTGTCCTGCGACCTGGAGCCGAGCCATTCGGGATTCAAGACCCGTTGCCATTGCTCGATGAAGCGTTTGCGGTGATCGGCGTAGCGCGTCGAAAGAGCGCCGATGGTCTTCTGCATGGCGGTGTGGTGGCCTTCGCCAATGCCGATGGCCAGGACAAAGGCGAGCGAGCCGTCGGAAGCCGTGTGGCCCGCACCTGTACTCCCATTGAGGCCTTCGCAGGCGCCGTCCTTGCCCAAGTCGAGTTCGCCCATCACGGCGATGTTGCCGCCGGTGGCGGAGCCGAACTCCCAGTCCATGCGCTTGTTGTCCATCAGGTCGTGCCAGCCGTCGCTTGTGCCTACGAAGCCGCAGCTCACGCGCGTAAAGCCGCAACTGGCCGCCATGGCGAGCGACCACTCGTCGCGCCAGGCCAGCAGCACCTTGCGGCCGGCAAGGTCGAGCGCGCGCGCGGAGTTGTTGGCTCCGCCGCCGTTCAGGTGCGGCGCCAGCAGCGCGTAGACCTTAAGACGCGGCAGAAGCTTAGGGTCGCCCTCAATGCGCACGTACTGTAACACCACTGAGTGGTGCGGATCGCAGATGATTTCCTTTGTAAGCTGGTAGCGGCCGTCGGGGTCGCGATTGACGTATCGCACGCCGAGGGCTTCGGGGTCGATGTATTCGAAGTTCGCGAGCAGGTGGCGCTTTTCCTCGTGCACGAAGGTTTCGCCATCGGTGATGAGGAAGCCCATGTCGCGCACCTGGGCACGATCAATCGTAGGGTGGTAGATCTCGTTCAGGATGCCGTGGGAGCAGGTGAACCAGGCGCGGCTGGATGCCGCATAAGCCGTGCCGACGGCGTCTTTTACGCTGGAGGTCCATCGCGGCTCTAAGCCCGGAGAGCCGAAGGCCTCACCCTGCAACACAAGCCACCTATATGGAGGCTGGTCGTTTCGATCAATCATTTATCCGCGCCATTCCGGTTGGAGAAACGGTGGAGGAAACACAAATTGGGTCAATCTTTTAGACGCGGGACCGGCGCGATGGATGGAATTAAATTCCTGCCGCGTGGGACCGGTTTAAGTGGAACCGGGGTCAATCGTTGGCGGCCGTCGCTGTTCGCTCACTGCCGGCTCGCTCGATCCAGAAGCTGCACGGCCACACATTCGTGCCGTCAAGCGTGGGCGCAAAGACTCTGAGCGCGGCCGGCATCCGGCTGAAGCTACCCTCCCATGCGGGGAAGGCCTGGCGCAGAACCTCGGGATAGAACTTTTGCATGGCGCTGCCAGCCCACACCACTTTGAACGCTGAGTTGAAGGCGAGAAATGCTTCCAGCAGATATTGCTCGCACCAGAAGCAGAGATTCGTCTTGACGAACTTCTCCGGATAATCGAGCGGCGCAAAGATATCGTGGAAATGGACGAGAACGCCGGGCGCAAGCTCGGGCAGAATACGCAGGCATTCGAAGAGCACGTCGCTGTCCATTGAGACCACGTGGCTGGAATCGATGAAGAGGATGTCGTGGGCACGCAGGCTGCGGAACAGGTCGAGAGGCGCGCGCTGCACGGGCTCCTTGATGAGAAGCGTCATGCCGGGCAGGCCATCGCGCAGGAATGGCGCCGGGTAAGGCTCGATGCCGAAGTACTCGCCGCCGGAACCTTCCTCCTGATTGCGGCGCATGGCGGTAGCCATCGCCAGGCTGCTATAGCCGCAGCCCACTTCCACAATGCGCCGTGGTTTGCGCGCGCGCACGAACGAATAGGCTATCTCGGCGTCCACACGCTCGAAGAAGCCGTTATTGAAGTGGAACTGTTGCATGTCGGCCGCTGCGTGCTCAGGGAAATCGCATTCTTCAGCGAAGGGCAGAAGCTCGCTCAGCAGCGCGATCTGATCGCCGAGGCGAAAATCGACCGCCGATGGGCGGCAGGCGCGCCAGTCCTTGTTACGGAAGGAGCGCAGATTGGGCACGGGGAAATAGAAGTGAAGGGGCAACACGCTTACGCCCAGGCTGCCCTGTACTGCTTGGAAAAGAGATGAAAGTGTCAGCCGAAAACGGGCACTGCGCGTGATTCCCATAGATACACTCCACAAGGGTCCCGATTCGTCCCGCACCCAGTTCACTAAGCCGCTTCCTGCGGCTGCAGTGGGCGCATCTGCCGTAGGATGCCGCCTCAGTTCCGCGCGTGGACACTCGCAACGGAGTTCGTACGCGGATTGTTTTCAAATGGCGAAGGCTTTTTTCGGGGCGATGAATCGCCTTAGAGATTGCTTGGCAATATTTGCTTGTGCTGCACGGCAGCGCAGACGCGCTATTCTCAAGAAGATGTGCAAGTTTCGCACCGAAGGGGAAGTTGACTGCATCCATCGATTCAGATGGGACTGGGCAGATGAGCTCGACAGATGAACTTGGGCAGATGACCTGGGAATATCCTTCAATCAAACAGTTGTACAACCGCTCATTCTTCTCCACAGGCTTTTTCCGGCCGCGGAACATGCGGCCTAACCCTCGCAGTTACAATCGGAAACGGAGGAAATTTACGCCATGGCTTATGAACTGCCGCCCCTTCCCTACGACTATTCGGCGCTTGAGCCGTACATCGATGCCGAGACGATGAAGCTGCACCACGACAAGCATCACCAGGCTTACATCAACAACGTGAACGCGGCGCTGGCCAGCCATGCCGACCTGGCTGCGCTCTCGGTCGACGATCTGCTGCGCAACCTGAACCGCGTGCCCGAGGACATCCGCACAACAGTGCGCAACAACGGCGGAGGCCACTCGAACCACACCGCGTTCTGGAAGCTGATGGGCCCGGCCAACACGCCTGGAATCGGAGGCGAGCCCACCGGCGCCATCGCCAACCAGATCCAGACCGACTTCGGCGATTTCGAGACGTTAAAGAAGCAGTTCAACGAGACCACGGCAAAGCAATTCGGCTCCGGCTGGGGCTGGGTGGTGTGGTCGGCAGGCAAGCTCAAGATCATCACCACGCCCAACCAGGACTCGCCGCTTTCGCAGGGCCTGTATCCGATCCTGGGCAACGACGTGTGGGAGCACGCCTATTACCTGAAGTACCAAAACCGCCGGCCCGACTACCTGGCTGCATGGTGGAATGTTGTGAACTGGGACGAGGTGAACCGGCGCTTCGCGGTGGCCAAGGGGTAAGAGCAGGGACAAAGGGAACAAGGGAAAAGCGATCTTGCCGGTTGGGTGAGCTGATCGCTTTTTCTCTGTTCATCGTTCCCTGCTTGTTCATGCTGCTTTGAAATACGGATTTTCAATTGCTGCGGCAATTGCAAGGACGATCAGCGCATCGCGATGATGACGCCGGTGTACCGCGAAAAGCACTATCGCCACAACCGCTATGCTCCGGAAACGCCGAAGGGCGCAATCGTGCAGCAGGGCGCGGAATTCAGCCTTCCGGTGAGCTACTTCGCACGCGGTACGCGGATGTTCCCGGCTTCTTCGAGGCATTGCAGTCGGTGCGGGCGATGATGCAGACGAGAAGTTCTACATCAATGCGATGATGCCGGACTACGACATTGCGAAGAATGGCGCGCGCGGGCTGATACCGGGATGGCAACTGCAAGTGGGCTGGTGCGCGGGCGCAGCGGCGCTGAATAGCCGCGGTTCTATTCACAGTCGCGGAACCGCTAATACTCTTTCCAGTTTTCAGGTTGCCGGTGGGGGTTGAACGAGTACAGGAACGGGTGTTTCAAAGGAGTATCCCAGGCTGCCGTCTGAATTTCCGGAAAATGTCTCGACAAACAGGCTCTTGTTTGTGAAGTCACGGTAATCCAGGGTGAGATTGCTGTCGGCCAGGACCAGGTTGACAAAACCATTCAAGCCAGCAGTATCGCCATTCCCGATCTGATGGGAGCACCTGGAGTCGTAAAAGGCTACAGACGGATTATTTGCCTTTGGCACTCCGCACTCCACCGGCATTCCGCCGTGGCCGAGACAGCGTCCGTAACACTGAATCTGCCCGTCCGGAGATCCTTGTTCGTAAATGGCTAAACGGTGCTCGTGCCCCCAGATCCAAACTACGACCTGGCCAGAGAAGAATTCGCTCAGCTGTTTCGCGGCAACAGGATAGGACCCATCGCCAAAGGCACTGAAGTATTGGTGGTGGGAAAGAAAAAGAGTGGGCTTTTTATTTTGTTGCGGTTTCACATTCGACTGCAGCCACTCGATAAGTTCATCTTGCAGCTTACAGTTTGCTCCAAGAACAGGCAGCTTATTGACCACCGGGATTGATCCAAGGACAGGTACTCCAACGGAGTTGTAGCCAGTGTCAAGGGCGAGAATTCTCCAGTAGGGCGTTTCGAGACAAAAGAAGCTGGCTTTCTGAGGCTGACCTTCGCTGGGACCGCAAATTGGCAGCATCTCTGTAAAATACGGCTTTCCTCCTCCGTACATTTCATGATTGCCCAGCATTGCGAATGATCCAACCTTGCCCAACGGCCAGGCAATGGGAGTATATGGACTATTTGGAGCCTGCTTGCCGAGAAAGTTCTCCTGAACTTCGGGATCATCTCCGACGTAATATACGTCGCCGAGATGAATCGTGTAATCCGGATCGTAGCTCTGAACTTGCTGAGCGACCTCATACGCTTCATCCGTGCCAGTACCCCAATCTCCTACGATAGATATGCGAATCTTATCTCCGCCGTCGGCAGCTCTAAGAAGGTAAATCCCATCTTGCCCACCGATCTCGTAGTGGGGATAAGGTTTGTATTTACCGTGGAATATTCCTTTGAGGTAATTCCATATCCATGGCCAAAGGTTGTTTGGCAAAAACAGATAGAGCAATGGAAAGTTTTTCTGCGTTGCAACCTGCTGAGCCCTTGCGATCAGACGAGTGCGGCCCAGCACGGGGATATTGCTGGAACGCGCAGTTTTGGGAGACTTGAATACCTTCGTTGCCGGGGTTGTTTCGGTCGTGACTTGCATAATCTCTCATCACCTCCACGCTTCGTACTGCGGTCGCATCCTGGCAATTACAGGAGAGCAGTATGGCCCAGAACGTGGCTCCGGCGACTAAGAAGATGATTTAAGGAAGATGATGATCGAGAGAACGTTGGGGCGGTCTTAATGGCCAGTTACTGAATTACCGCCGTCCAACTAACTACGCCCGGAATAAAGAGCTCGCGTGAGATAGCAGCACGCAGCAGAAGGTAAGGATGAATATCCTGATGTATATGAAAAATATTGCCACCTGTCAATAGAAACAGATGCTCCGAGGGTCACGCCAGCTTTCAGGGAACATTGCGTGACTCACCGCGCTTCTAACGCTCTCCGCTCAGCGATTCTCCATTGACCACCGGCTCGCTGACAGGGTCCAGCGTCTCCAGGCCCTCATCTCGCGCTGCGTCCAGCAGCTCCGGCGCCGAGGAAATGAAGACCACATCTGTTCCCTGGAACATATCGCGGGCGGTGAGAGCGGCGCCCAGTTGCAGCGCACTGGGCCAGCGCAGGACGGTGCGGTCGAGCAGTTGCCGCGCAGCTTCAAGCACCGCGGGATTAAGCGGCTGCTGCACCATGCGCGCCGCTTCCAGCCGCAGAATCTCAAGAGCAGCGGCGGCGTCTGCCGATGCAATGTCGCCGGTGCGTTCGCGGCGGCGAATGGCGGCGTAGACTTCGAGCGGCGTGCTGGCGGAGATCAGCTTGCGGTTATCGTCCACCGTCTCCATTAGCCGGATGAGGGCCGCAGTCCCCGGCTCCTGCACAAATAACTTTGCGAACGCCGTTGCCTCAAGGTAATACAGGCTCACTCGATCCCCCGTTCATCGTCGATCACGGCGGCGAGCGTCTCGCCCTGCACGGCAATGGGATGGAACCGCGGCAACTCTTCGGGCAATCCGGCCTCGGCGCGGTTCAGGCGGATGGTCGTAGTGGGATAGGCGGGCGTTTTGGGATTGGCGATCTTGCTGGTAAGCACCAGGCCGCGCTGAATAGCCTCGGCAAGGACTGTCTGCCGCGAGTCGGGATGCTGGTTCCAGCGAAAGGCCTTGCGCGGCAGGAAGGAATCGCGGAACCACTTGAGCGCAATGAACGCATGGCCTCCGCGCTCGGCCTCGGCCAGAGCGGCGCACAGCTCCTTTACGCGCACATCCATGTCCGCGGGCAAGACCCCATCAGCAAGATCAATTTCCTCGAAGCCGTGATTGCCATGCGAAGCAGCGTGCACGGGCGCTGAGCGCTGGCTGCGCGCGGGCCGCGTGTACGGTTCGCTGTCACCGATTCGCTCGAAGTAGATGCGAACCTCGTCGTCTTCGGGAGACCATGAATCTGCTGACGCATTGCGCCGTTTGCTGCGGCCGTTTTCGCTACACAGCTCAACAATGACCTGGTAGCCCGGAGGCGCCAGAAAACGCAGCGCGCGCGCCAGACCCGGATCCTGCGAGTACGACAGTTCGGTCAGTGCTTCTTCAATGATCTCTTCGGCTGCGGGAATACTCAGGTTAGCAACGTCCAGGTTCACCTGTGTGGGTCGCGTCGATTTCATTTCCCTCACTCCATCTATTGATCCATCTACTTGTCCACCCCGGCCGCAGGTCCGGAGTGGGTGTTCTGGTTCTGGCTCGCGTGTTCGAAAATACATCACTGCATTCGCGCCTTTTCGGTGGCGAAGAACGCGCAAGAAATGGTTATCTTAGCCGCGGCAACGGCAACTCTGGCAGATTACGAAATTCACCCCTTGCGAACGCACTCTCTAATGACGGATTGCGCAGACTCTAACTCCTGTGCTTCTCACAGAAGGACCCATGAACATCTCTCGATCGAGGGGTTTTTGCGCATGATCGTCAAAACAATGGCGGCTTAGAAAAGCATCTTCTTTACGCCGCTCTGCTTTCGCACCTTGCTTATTTCGAGAAATTTACGCGCGCTGGGCCACTGCTTTACGACCTCAGTGTACCCGAAAAGACCGGGGCAAGCGGGGCCTTGTGTATGACTTAAGTCCGGTTACGACTGCGGGTTCGATCTAATGCGTGGAATCCGGTCATTTGTACCCGGTATACGATATTCCCGGGCTGCTGCGCTTACCGATAGCTTACATGTTCGTACAATAGAAGAGATGCGCCGTTTTTTATTTTTTTGCCTGCCGCTGCTTCTTTCGCTGGCTCCCGCCATGGTGCGCGCCGACGGCCCTGCTTTTGACCTTACAGGACCGAAGGTCGACGTGCACGTGAAGCGTGGAACGGTGACGCTGCCCATCTCCCAGGCTCCCAACTTGCTGCCCGGGGACCGGCTTTGGATCCATCCCGACCTGCCCGATACGCAATCGGAACATTTTGTGCTGGTGGTTGCTTTCCTGCGTGGCACTACGAACCCGCCGCCGCCGGAGTGGTTTACCCGCGTGGAAACCTGGACGCGCGAGGCCCACGACGAAGGCGTGTTCGTTACGGTGCCGGACGAAGCGCAGCAGGCGCTGATTTTTCTGGCGCCGGAAACGAGCGGCGACTTCAACACCTTGCGCAAAGCAGTGCGCCAGGAGCCGGGCTCGTTTGTTCGCGCCGCGCAGGACTTGCAGGCCGCGAGTTGGGAGCGGATGCGACTCGAATCCTATCTGGCCGATGTGAAGGTCACGTCGAAGACCAATCCCGATGCGCTCAAGCCAAAAGCCGAAGCGGCTGCGCGCAGCCTGGGCATCAAGATCAACGAGAGCTGCTTCTCGAAGCCCTACGACGAGCAGGCCTCGTGCCTTTCGCAGAACTCTGAAGGCATGGTGCTGGACGACTCGAACGCGCAGTCGCTGGTCGATCAGCTTGCCACCGGCTCGGCCCTGGATCTGGTGAACACGCTCAGCACCACCTCGCTGGCAGGCGGCGGCATGTACAGCGCCTATG
>JASIJW010000282.1:0-8411 GCA_030050035.1 Acidobacteriaceae bacterium
GCGTGGAACGACCTTTTCCCAGTTTTGGATAAGCACTGGCGGCATACTGGACTGGGCGGCATCATGCACTGCTTCGGTGGCGGATGGGATGAAGCGCGGCGCTCACTCGACCTGGACTTTCTCATCTCCTTCGCCGGCAACGTGACTTATCTCAAGGCGCAGGCGCTGCGCGATGTGGCTGCGCGCGTGCCGCTCGACAGCATACTTGTGGAAACCGACGCGCCGTGGCTTGCGCCCGCGCCGCATCGCGGCAAGCGCAACGAGCCGGCATTTGTCTCGGAAACAGCCCGGACCATCGCGGGCCTGCTGGGACGGGACGAGAGCGAAGTTGCCGCCGCGACGACGGCAAATTTTTTCCGCCTCTTCGGTTTCCGCCTGTCCGGGTTCCCGCCTGACATGGGAAACTGATAATGGGGTGCGGCCGCTGCCGCCGGTGCAACTGTTCCGTTTTCGTTCGAGGAGTTTAGGATGGCCCAGGAAAATTCATTCGACATTGTGAGCAAGGTGGACCTGCAGGAGGTCCGGAACGCAATTGATCAGGCGCTCAAGGAGATTCACCAGCGCTTCGACCTCAAGGATTCGCACTCCGAAATCAAGCTTGAGGGGAACGATGCCATCCAGCTCGCTTCTGCCAACGAGTACAAGCTCGAGGCTGTGAAAGAGATCCTCGGCCAGAAGCTGGTCAAGCGCGGCGTTTCGCTCAAGAACCTGACTTATGGCAAGATTGAGCCGGCTGCCGGCCAGAGCGTGCGGCAGAAGGTCAGTCTGCAACAGGGCATTTCGGCAGAAAAAGCGAAAGAAATCGTGCGGCTGATCAAAGACGCCAAAAAGAAGGCGCAGGCCAGCATTCAGGGCGATACCGTGAGAGTATCGAGCAAGGACCGCGACGAGCTGCAGTCGATCATCGCCATGCTGCGCGGCCGCGATATGGGCGTGGACCTGCAGTTCACGAATTACCGGACAAATTGACGGGCGACCGGCCCAGAAATTCCTCCTCGTTTCAGCTTGTAAGAATCGGAGAGCTTTGAGCACACTCACCATAGCGACGGCCCGTGAAGTCTTCGACCTGCTGCGCGAAGACCTGGTGGCCATTGAGCAGGAGCTGGGGCGCGACGCGGCTTCGAGCGTCAGCACCATCACGGAGATTGCCGAGTACCTGCGCGAGGGCGGCGGCAAGCGCATCCGTCCTTCGCTGCTGCTGTTGGCTTCGCACCTGTTGGGCTATGCAGGCCAGGGCGCCATCCGGCTGGGCGCGGTGGTGGAGATGGTGCACACGGCCACGCTGGTGCATGACGACATTATCGATGGCGCCGACACACGCCGCGGACGGCCTTCCGCCAACACTACTTGGGGAAATGAAAAGTGCGTGCTGGCCGGCGACTGGCTTTACATGCAGGCCTTCAGAGTCGCGCTCGAGGAGCGCAATCTGCGCATCCTCGACCTGCTCGTCGGGCTTACGCAGCAGATGGTTGAAGGCGAGCTCCTGCAAATTCAGAAGCTCGGCCGCGCGGTTTCTGAGGCCGAGTACTACGATCTGATCTTCCGCAAAACGGCTTGCCTGTTTTCAGTTTCGGTGCGTATTGGCAGTGTTCTTGCCGATGCTACCGAAAGCGAAGAAGCAAGCCTGGCCGCTTACGGCCGCGCCGTTGGTCTCGCCTTTCAGATTGTCGACGATGTGCTGGACCTGACAGCGACTGAAGAGGTGCTGGGCAAGCCCGTGGCCAGCGATCTGCGCGAAGGCAAAGCCACGCTTGCCGTGATTCACGCATTCGACCACGGGACTGCGGCGGATCGCAGATCAATCCAGCGCGTGCTCGACGATCGCAGTTTTGAGAACGTAAGCCGGCAGGAGATTCAGGAGATCCTCGCGCGCAACGGCTCGGTGGAGTACGCGCGCGCTGCGGCTGACCGTTACGCCAACCAATCGCGTCAGGCGCTGGCTGGATTTCCAGATTCCGAGTTCAAGCGGGCTCTGCTGTGGGTGCCGGAGTTCGTCGTCGCGCGGGAAAAATAAGATTTGCTCAAAGGCATGACTAAAGCCGATCCCAAATCTGTCTGGACCGCGGTCGACAATTATTTTGCCGGCCTGCTGGCTCCCATGGATCCGCAGCTTGAGGCCGCGCTTAAGGCAAACCACGCGGCCAAACTCCCCGCCATAGACGTCTCGCCTATGCAGGGCAAATTTCTTCAGGTTCTCGTCCAGATGCTGGCGCCGAGGCGCGTGCTGGAAGTTGGCTTGCTGGGCGGCTATAGCACTATCTGGATGGCGCGCGCGCTGCTTGCGGACGGCCGCATCCTCTCGCTCGAAGTCGAACCCAGGCACGCCGAGATCGCGCGCAGCAACCTCAAAAACGCCGGGGTGCTCGATCGCGTGGAAATCCGCGTGGGCGCAGCGCTCGATCTGCTGCCCGCCATCGCCACCGCCGGCGAGCCATTCGACCTGATCTTCATCGATGCTGACAAGGGAAATAATCCCGGCTATCTCCAGTGGGCGCTCAAGCTCTCGCGGCCGGGAACGGTGATCGTGGTGGATAACGTCGTCCGGGATGGCAAGGTGATTGACGCCAAAAGCTCGGACCCCGACGTGCAGGGCACGCGGCGCATGGCGGAACTGATGGCCGCTGAACCGCGGTTGAGCGCCACCGTGCTGCAGAATGTGGGACCCAAGGGTTACGACGGCTTTGTACTGGCCGTGGTGCGCTGAGCGCATTCCGCAGTTTTTCCAGCGACATGGCGTGCCGGATGCGATAGGCTGGGGATGAGCAATTTCCTAAAAACCTTCCGTTGTCCTGGAAAAACTTTCCGGTATTTCGTCATCCGGGAATCTGTCCGCGGCAGGGATTGCTGTGCGGCACTGTTGGCTTTGCAGCGTCGCGGCGGGCGAGATCTAGCGTCAGGAAGCCGCCGGACCGGGAGTGGAGAATTTCAGCTGGGCGCAGATCACGGGGGCCATCATGGCAGTTGTAGAGGATGAGACGCAGACGGCAATGGACCGGCTGATTGAAGGACATAAACACTTTCATGCCAAGGTGTTTCCGAAGAGGAAGAAGCAGTTCCATTTGCTTTCGGAGTCGCAGGCGCCGGAGTTTCTCTTCATCACCTGTGCCGATTCGCGCATTGTCCCAGACATGATCTTCGGCACCGGGCCCGGCGAGTTGTTCATCAGCCGCAGTGTCGGCAATATCATCCCGCCAGCAGCCATTGCGGACGCTGACGGCGTGACAGCCACGATCGAATACGCCGCGGAGGTGCTGAAGGTCAAGCACATTATCGTCTGTGGCCACTCCGACTGTGGCGCACTGAAGGCGGCCGTAGACCGCAAAGCCGTGCAGTCGCTGCCTAAGGCGCGGCGCTGGCTGCGGCATATAGATGCGGCATTCAACCACCGTCAGCCCATTAACCCGGCCGATGGAGACAGCGGCGAACTCGCTGCGCTGATTCGTGGCAACGTTGTGGCGCAGCTTGAGAGCCTAAAGGGCCAGCCCTCGGTGGTGTGGGCCATGCAGCAGGGCAAGCTGGCCGTTCACGGGTGGTATTACGACATCCTAACCGGGCGGATCGAGCGCTACGACGAGCGGAAGCGGCGGTTCGTGCCGCTGATAGTCTGAACGCTTAGGTGCTCAAAGGCGTGGCAGGGTCCGGCGGCTGCCAAAGCGATTCTCCTTCGCCGCCGGCGAGAGAGGGAAATCGCGAAAACCTCTCGCCCCTGCCCGGATGACGGAACACCAGGCCGTCCGGCCGCGTGTTCCGTTCACACGAAAAATAGAGGCGGGCTCGGCGCGCTGCGTTGCCTCTGAAAAGCCGTTGGAGGTCAGTGCGCACCCGGCGGCGCCTTCATATGCTTGGGCGGCTTTTTGAACAGCCATGTGGCACCCGCGCAAAAGAACGCCAGCACCGCGGTCCAGCGGAAGATGTCCACATACGAGAGTAGGGTCGACTGCTTTAGCAATTGACCATAAAGCAGCCCATATGCTCCCGGGCGCGCGCCGCCGGGGCCGATCTGGCGGCCGAGGTAGCCGGCTAGCGCTGCTGACCTCTGTTGTAGCTCCATGCTCGACGTGCTCAGGTGGCCCGCCAGGTATGTCTGGTGCAGCGCCGAGCGGCGAACGAGCATTGTCGTGGCCATGGAGATGCCCACCGATCCGCCGATATTGCGCAGCATGTTAAAGAGGCCGGTTGCGCTACCCATGTCGCGGTTTGGAATCGTCATGGTTGTCATGGTGGCCAGCGGAACGAAGACGAAGCTCAGCGCAAAGCCGGTAAGCACGATGGGCACGAGGAGTGTAAGCGGGCCAATGTTCAGGTTGACCGAGCCGAAGATGTACGAGCAGATGCCGAAGCCGACAAAACCGGCGCTGAGCAGCTTGCGGTTATCAATGCGCGAGCCTAGAAAGCCGATGACCGGCGAGCCAATGAATGATCCGATGCCGCGCGGGCCCACGACCAGGCCGGCGGAAAAGGCCGTGTAGCCGAGCACCTCCTGATAGTAGAGCGGCAGGAAGGTAATGGTGATGTAAATGCACATACCCAGCAGGGCGATCATGAAGCAGCCTGTGCGCAGGTTGTAGTCCTTGAGCACGTGCAGGTCGACCAGGCCGCTGGGATTGGACCAGGAACGCCAGACCCAGAGCACGAGCCCAACGATGGCTGCCCCCGCAGCCCAGCGCACCCAAATCGCGCCGAACCAGTCAACCTCCTGGCCTTTGTCGAGCACGATTTGCAAGCATCCGGTCCAAATCACCAGCAGACCGAAGCCGATGTTGTCGAAAGCACCTACTTTTGCGTGCTTGATGTACGGAGGATCGTGGACGAAGCGGCTGATCATGATAACGGCCAGCACGCCTACCGGGATGTTGATGTAGAAGGCGTAGCGCCAACTGTAGGTGTCTGTGAGCCAGCCGCCCAGCGTGGGGCCCAGCACTGGCGCCACTACGATGCCCAGCGCATAGGCCGCCATGGCCGCTGAGCGCTTGGCTGGCGGAAAGCTCTCGAGCAGGATGGACTGCGAAATCGGCTGCAGCGCGCCTCCGCCTGCGCCCTGCATCACTCGGGCCAGCAGAATCACACCCAAAGACGGCGCCGCTCCGCAGAAGAATGAAGCGACGGTGAAGATGATTACGCAGGTGAGCAGGAAACGCTTGCGCCCGAACCGACGCGAGAACCAGCTCGATGCCGGAAGAATGACAGCATTGGCGACCAGGTAACTGGTCAGCACCCATGTGGCTTCGTCAGTCGAGGCCGAAAGCGATCCGGCGATGTACGGCAGGGCGACGGACGCGATGGCCGTATCGAGCACTTCCATGAACGTGGGCAGCATGACGGCGACAGTCACCAGCCACGGATTCACGCCCTGCGTAAGCGGGTAGCGATCGAGTTCGGAGGGCTGTGTCGCGGAGGGCTGTATTGCGGCTGCGGTGTCCGGGCTCATGGGATCGCATAGAGGGTAAACGATCCACTCGGCCGCCGCCACTGACCGCAGTGCACCTTGACACAACGCGCCGGTCCCTTGATGCTAAACAGTTCTGGCTTTTGCGATTTTGGGCTCAGAAGGAGTTCCAGAGTGCGGGTTCGCGTTTTTTATCACGATAAATGTTTCGACGGCGCCTGTTCGGCCTCGTTGTTTACGCGCTTTCATCGCGAGCGCATCGCAGCGGGCGCGGAGTACGAGTACCACGGTCTGGTGCATCGCGCCGGGGCGCTCTTCGATGAGTCGGAGTTCACCGGCGACGAGAACGCCATCGTGGACTTCAAGTACTCGTCATCGCCGCGCATCACCTGGTGGTTCGATCACCACCTGTCGGCTTTTCTTACGCCTGCCGACCACGCGCACTTTGAGGCCTGCCAGCGCGATCCTGTGTGCGGGGCGCACAAGTTCTTCGACCCGCTTTACACTTCGTGCACCAGCTTTTTGGCGCACATTGCGTCCACGCGCTTCGGCTTCGACGCTGCGCCGGTTGCCGAACTGGTGAAGTGGGCCGACATTGTCGATGGCGCCAAGTACGAGAGCCCGAAGGCCGCGGTGGAGATGGCTGCGCCCGCCATGAAGCTGACGCTCATTATCGAGTCCACGCAGGATCCGGCGTTTATTCCGCGCCTGATTCCGCTGTTGACCGAGATGCCGCTTGCGGAGATTCTGAAGCAACCGTTCGTCGCGGAGCTTCTGCCGCCGCTGCTCGAGCGACACAGCCAGGCGCTCGAGCTTATCCGCAGCCGCGCAGAAGAGCGCGATGGAACCATCTTCTTCGATATCACCGATCACCCGCTTGAGGGCTTCAACAAGTTCATTCCGTATTACCTGTATCCTCACGCGACTTATTCGATTGGCCTGTCGAAGTCGAGCTTCCGGACGAAGGTCGCGGTCGGCTCGAACCCGTGGACGACGGCAGATCCAGCGAAGATGGTGAACCTGGCGGCTATCTGCGAGCGTTATGGCGGCGGCGGTCATGCGCGCGTGGGCGCGGTCAGCTTTCCGCCGGATCAGGAAGACGAGGCCCGCGCTGCGGCGAAGGAGATTGTCGCCGAGTTGCGGGCGAAGAATCCTATGAAGCTGTAGCGAGATGCCGGATTACCTGTTCGCCTACGGAACGCTGCTGCCGGGCGCTGCGCCGGCTGAGATTACCCGCGCGGCGGCGCGGCTCAAGCCGGTCGGCGAAGGATCGGTGCGCGGGCGGCTTTACAATCTCGGGCATTTTCCGGGAGCGGTGCTCGATCCGGCTGGCGAACAGGTCATTCATGGCGTGGTCTTCGAGCTGCCAGGCGATGCTGCGACTCTGGCTGCACTCGATTTGTACGAGGAGTTCGATCCTGAGAATGCAGCGGCGAGCCAGTTCCTGCGCACACGCTGCGTGGCGAGCGTCGCGTCAGGAGCTGCGCTGGAGTGCTGGATCTATGTCTACAACCGCGGAATAAAAAACGTTCCGCTGGTTGAGGGCGGGCGCTGGAACGCCGGCACGGTCAGTGTCTGAGAATGGCGACTGAGCCGGCGCTTAGCAGCCAAAGGTCGAAGATGGCGAAGGAATGGAGCAGCGCGACCTCTGCCGCCACACGCATCGGGCGCAGCCCGCGCTTGAGAACGAACCGCGCCAGCAGGCCCTCGAGAGGAAACTGTGCGAAGAGCATAAATTGCGGCAGCAGGTGCGTGATCCCGCCCACCTGAACTTCGGGGCGGTTGGCGAGCTCGACAAAAGGAAAAATCAGAGGCATGCCCCAGGGACCGAACGAGTGGGCAATCTCCTGGAGCTGGGGTGCGAACGCTCCGAGCAAAAGGCCCAACCACAGCGGCCAGAGCGCGATGAGTCTTTCGAGCTGCCGCTGACGACGCTCGTCAAGCTGTCGCTGGCGCAGAACGGCAAGGTTGGCCTGGAGTATCCGCTTGTAGATGAGTTCCACGGCTGCGATGGAGTCGATAGGACTGCGTCGACCCACTAGAGGGTCACGCCTGCCCGGTCCGGATCGGGATTGAGCGGTCGGTGTGCTTTGCGTCATGGCTGGGGGAGTCATCCCTATAGCATGCGTGTCATTGAACCGATTTTGCAATCAGTTTTACGGTGGGAATGCACAGTACGAAAGTACTTGAGACAGTACTGACGGTACTAAAGTCTGATGGGCGGGCTGTACTAAAGTCCCAGCGCAGCGGAGCGGTTCTTCATTGCCTCGATGCAGAAGGCGATGTGGGCATCAAGATCCACGCCGAGTTCGGCGGCGCCCTGCATAATGTCCTCGCGACGGACGGCGCGGGCGAAGGCCTTGTCCTTCATCTTCCTGCGCACGCCGGCTACCTCCACGTCGGCGATGGCTTTGGTGGGCTTGACGAGCGCGCAGGCGGTCAGGAAACCAGCAAGCTCGTCGCAGGCGAAGAGGGTTTTTGCCAAGTGGGTTTCGCGCGCCACGCCGGAGTAGTCGGCGTGGCCGAGAATGGCGTTGCGCAGCTCTTGCGGCCAGCCCTGCCGCTCCAGTTCGCGGACGCCGACGAAGGGGTGCTCTTCCTGGGTGGGATGGCGCTCGTAGTCGAAGTCGTGGAGCAGGGCAGTGGCGGAGTAAAGATTGACCAGAGCGGCGCGTTCTTCCCCCTTGAGGCCCAGGCGGCCGGCTTCGGCTTCGCCGTAGGCAGCGACACAGGCTTCGACGGCCAGGGCGTGCTTGCGCAGGCTCTCGCTTTCGGTCCACTGGGTGAGCAGATCCCAGGCTCGCTCGCGGGTGTGGGTATTATCAGCGGTCGCGGTCATGGTTCGTTCCGGGTGTTCGTAATTCTACTGCGTGCAGTGTCAGAATCTTGCTGGTTCATCTGACTGGCCGGTGCGCCCCCTCCCCCACGCAGACCCCGCCCCCCCCAGCCGAAAGTCCGGAAGCCTATTGTTTTCAGTAGGATAGACGTGGGCTGTCGACCTATGTTCTTGCTTTTCATGCACTTA
>JASIJW010000283.1:0-5918 GCA_030050035.1 Acidobacteriaceae bacterium
GCGATCATCGCCTGGTGCACATCCACGCCCGATCCCGTCATCAGCCCCTCGACCGTTGTCTGCGCCTGCTGCTCCAGCGCATTCACCTGGCCCACGGCGCCGGTCAGCAGATCGGAGAAGGGCGCAGGCTCAGCAATAGCCGGATTATTAGTCGCGCCGTTTGCCGAACCATTCGCGGTAAGGGCCGCCGGAAACGCCGTTGCGCCTGCCGGATCGGCCAGCGCCGATGCTGCTGTAAGTGAAAACTGCATGGTCTACTCCTGTCGGGTTCCTGCCGTCCCAGCCCCCGGCAATTTCAGCTCTTGGCTATCTCCAGCGCCGAGGTGATCATTCCCTTCTCTGCCTGCACGGCCGCGCCATTCATGCCATATGCACGAGTCGCCCCCATCAGGTCCACCATCTCTGTGAGCGGATTAATATCCGGGTATGCCACATAGCCGTTGGCATCCGCATCGGGATGCCCGGGGTCGTAGCGCTTGAGCGGCGGCGAGGGGTCCTGGACGACTTCAGCGATGCGCACCCCCGGCGCAACCGGACCAGATGCTAAACCCGATGCCAGACCCGAAGAAAGTCCGGCTTGAAATTCGCCCGCTCCCATGCCCAGCCCGCCATTCGTCCCGCTGCTCGCAGCCAGCGCCGCCTGCGAAAGCCTGTTGTACTGCTGATCGGCGCTGGCCGACGAGATCGAGCTGAGAAAGCCTGAATTCAAATTTGGATTCAAGCCTGAATCGCCTTGATCGGCAGCAAAGACCACCTCCTGACGCCGGTAAGGCCCGCCCGTAGCCGTCCTGGTCGTCTCGGCATTGGCCATGTTCGCCGCCACCACCTCGGCACGCATCCGTTCGGCCTGCATCGCGCCGCCCGAGGTCTCCATCAGCCCAAAGAGATTCATTGCGTATGCCTTCCCTGTTTCCTTTTCCCCGACCCCTGTTCCCTTGCTCCCTAGTCCCTCGCCGGGGTCCCCGGCGACAGGTCTTCGTCGCTGGGGTGGCTAGCTCCCTGCTTTAATAGCGTCCATCGTCTCCTGATACTCCGACCGCAGCAAGGCCACGCCGGTGCGAAAACGCAATTGCGCCTCGGCCAGGTTCAGGCCTTCGCGGTCCATCGAGACGTCGTTGCCGTCAGGCCGCGAAACCAGCCCGTCGACCAGCTTCACCCGCACCGGCCGCGCCGCGCGTCCCTCGGCCACATCGCCCATGGCCTCGCGCATCTCCGCTTCAAAGTCCATGCCCACCGCGCGGTAGCCGGGTGTGTCGATGTTGGCCATGTTGGCCGCCGTCAACTTGGCCTCGGCGGCAGCCAGATCAAGATAGCGGCCGATCTCCTCGCTCAGCTCGGACGTGATTGCCATGCTCATCGCCGGTCCCTCCTGTTCTTGCCACTTCAAAGCTCATTTCGCGATTAATTAATTAGCTGCCAGGCCAAAATCGATCTCGCGCGAGGTCACGACTGCCGCATCGCCGGCCAAAATTGCTGCCCGCTCCAGCACATGCTCGAGCTCGCGCACGTTGCCCGGCCAGTCATGCGACTCGAGCTTGGCCATGGCACTGGCGTGAACGCGCTTGACCGGCATCTCGCGGCCCAGCCGGCCAAGAAAATGCTCGACGAGCAACGGCAGATCCTGCGCGTGCTCGCCGAGCGCCGGCGTGCGGATAAGAAACACCGCCAGCCGGTAGTAAAGATCGGAGCGGAAAACCCCATTCTGCGCCTGTTGCGCCAGCGGCCGATGCGTTGCAGCCACAATGCGCACATCCACCTTGACCTTTTCGTTGTCGCCCACTCGCTGCAGCTCGCCGCACTCCACAAAGCGCAAGAGCTTCGCCTGCAGCGCCAGCGGCATCTCGCCGATCTCATCCAGAAACAGCGTTCCCCCGTCGGCGGCCTCAATGCGCCCGGTGCGCCCCTGCACCGCGCCGGTAAAGGCCCCGCGCGTGTGGCCGAAGAGCTCGGCTTCAAGCAGGGCTTCAGGAATTGCCGCGCAGTTAATTGCGACAAACGGCTTGCGGCTGCGGGGCGAAAGCTGGTGCACGGCCTCGGCCACCAGTTCCTTGCCCGAGCCGGTCGGCCCCTCGATGAGCACCGGCGTCATGCGCGGCGCCACCAGGCGCACCCTGCGGCTTACTTCGAGCATGCACGGCGCATTGCCCACCAGTTCCGGCAGCCGTTCGGCTACCGCGGCTGCGGTTGCGGCTGGCGTTTCAATGCGGGTTTCGGGGCGAATGGGAATCGTCTTCGCTGCGGCCGGAAATCCGGCGGCAACGGCTTCTGCGCGAGCATCGGCCGGCGCCGATTGCAGATGCTTGGCGGCGGCCATTTGGGCCGCCGGCTCGGTCGATATTCGGGCGGCAGGGATCGGAGCAATCGGCGCAGCGGGCAGCTCCGGAGCCGCATTCCATGCCGCCGTATCGGTCTCCTGGCTGCGGCGCAGCGCGTAAAGCAGCTCCTGCCGGTAGGGGCCGCGCGGGCTCTCGAACTCCGATGCGCCGTCCGCCGCGACCATGCTCGTAATCAAATCCGCCTGCGGGAAACGGTCGCGGAAATCGCGGAGAAACTCCCCGAGCTCAAGATCGGGCAGCCACGAATCGACGATCACCGCCTCGGGCGTGGATTTTTCGGCCTCCGCCCATGCCTCCGCGCCGCCTTCGGCTTCACGAACCTGCCAGCGCAGGCCGATAAGAATCTGAGAGAGCCTCTTGCGGAAGCTGAGGTCGGCGCTCGCCACCAGCGCGGTCCGCGTGCGGACGCGTGAGGCTGCGGAAGGCGAAGACAGCATGGAAACGGGAATGGACTGCATCGGAGGCTCCTTCAAATCAAAAAAGAAATTAAGAACAGAGCAAGACGGAAAATCTGAAACCGGAAAATCGATATTGGAAACATCAGGCCACCGGACCGGCTGCGGCGATTGCTCGCGGCGGTTCGCCAACTGCGGCAGACGCAACGGCAAGCAGGATCGGCGGATGCAGCGCCAGCTCAACCTCAGACGGCACCATGTAGCCCTGTCCGCGCACCGTGCGGATCAGGTGGCCCGGCGGCGGGTCCTTGAGCTTGCGGCGCAGGTAGTTGATGTAGACATCGACAATATTGGTCGTCTGCGCCGGCTCCATATTCCACACCGAGTCGAGCAGTTCGACCCGCGAGACGCACTGGCCGCGATTGAGCATCAGGTGCTCGAGCAGCGCGAACTCTTTATTCGTAAGCTCGATCGCATGACCGGCGCGGCGTGCCGTGTGGTCCAGCCGGTCGACCTCAAGATCGCCCGCCTTCAGTTGCAGCCGGGCTTCGCGCTTGCGCCGCAGGAGCGCCCGGCAGCGGGCGCGCAGCTCATGCAGGCTGAAAGGCTTCACCATCAGGTCGTCGGCGCCGAGATCCAGGCAGCGCACCCGCGTGTCCACCTCCTGCCGCGCCGTAAGCACCAGCACCGGCAGGTCGGCATTGATCGCGCGAACCTCTTCAAGCACCTGCTCGCCGTCCTTCACCGGCATGTTCAGGTCGAGGATGGTCAGGTCGGGCAAATCTTCGCGAAACGCATCCACCGCCGCGCCGCCATCCAGGGCCACCCGCACCCGGTACCCGTCGGTCTCAAGCCCGCGGCTCAGGAACAATCCCAGCGCCCTGTCATCCTCAGCAATCAGTAATCTCATCTCCGCCTCGCTCATCGCGCCCGCCGGCACTATTAGTCCGCGCTCATCGGGAGCACTCTCTCAACTTGCGCTGCGGAGGGAGGGAACTCAAGGCGAAAGGAGAGAAAGAATGCGGTGTGATTACAAAATCGGTACCGCAGTCAAAAACTGTTTCAAAATGGCCCACACACGTGTACAAGGGCAGAAAAGCTCTGGCTCCATTGGCACTTCCGTGGCATGAGCCGGGACTGGAAATATTCCCGGCTTGTCCGCTTTCCGGCTACAATGAAACTCTGGGGCAAAACTTGATGGTTACCAGCACTACGATCCCGGGGGCGGCTGGCGCCCAGATCGGCGCACAGACTAATGGCACCGGAAACGACCCGGCTTCGCTGTTGCAACATCTCATTACTGAAAGCCCAAACGAGGCATCGCAGGGGTTCGACACCAAATCGGCTCTGGAGATCGCCCGCATCATTAATCACGAAGATGCGAAGATCGCCGCGGCAGTCAAAAAGGCGATCCCCGAGATCGCCCAGGTAATTGACCAGGTGGCGCGCAGCCTGCGCGACGGCGGCCGGCTCATCTACATCGGCGCCGGCTCCAGCGGCCGCATCGCCGCGCTCGACGCCTCCGAGTGTCCCCCCACCTACTCCACTGCACAGGGCCAGGTGCAATACATCATGGCCGGTGGGCCCAAGGCTCTCGCATCCGCCGTCGAGGTCAATGAGGACTCCGAAGAACTCGGCCAGCGCGACATCGCCCGCCGCCGCCCCACGCGCAAGGATGTGGTGATCGGCGTCTCTGCCTCAGGCCGCACTCCCTATGTTGTCGCCGCCGTGGCCTACGCCCGCGCCCGCGGCGCGCACACGGCCGCGGTTACCTGCAATCACAATGCACCCATCGCCGCGGCGGCCGATATCACCATCGTGGCCGAGGTCGGCCCCGAGGTCATCTCCGGCTCCACGCGCATGAAGGCCGGCAGCGCGCAAAAGATGATTCTCAACATGATCACCACCGGCGCCATGACGCGCCTGGGCATGGTCTACGACAACCTGATGGTCAATCTGCACATGCAGAACTCCAAGCTCGTCGAGCGCGGCATCCGCATCCTCATGGATGCCTGCAACATTGACCGCGCCACAGCAGTTGAGACCATCAAAAGTGCAGGCCGCAGCGTTCCCGTGGCTCTGGTGATGCTCAAAGCCAAAGTCGACAAGCCCGAAGCCGTGCGCCGCCTGGCCAAGTCCGATGGCAACGTCCGCGTCGCCATCGATGACAACGTGCTCGAGCTCTAGAAGCGCCTCATAAACCGCTTTTGAAAGAGCACGAACGGCCTGACGATGGGGGCAGGTTTCCAGACACCTGTGCAATCATCGCCGCGCATCTAGCCGACTGATCCGCCTCAGTTCTCCGTCGGCCGCTCGATGTGGTCGAGAACGCCGGAACCATCGCAGCCACGGCCAGAAGGACCAGCGCCGTGCGATAAAGGGTCTCCAATCCCTGCAGCTCGTCCTGTGATTGGAATCCAGCATCGGCAAAATGCCCGGCATACAAATTGAGCGTGGGCTGCCGGTCGTTTCTTTGGTGCCCCAAAGCAACCAATTTCCTGCATTTGGCTTCCCTAACTGCTATTGGGTACCCGATTTCCACTCCTCTTTGAGATGCCCTGATTACCATGTTTTCAGGTATTTTCCGGCGGCGCCGATAGGGATTATAGTGCGCCAATCCGTCAGCGCATTTGCTTAGTTTTCTTTATGAACCGAGACTGCGCCCAACTTTGTGCACATCCAGCACCGCACCGCGCAAGCCGCGCCGCTGTCTCAAGCGCCGCTTGCCCGCGATCTGCCGGTCTCCCACTATCGGCCGGTTTACGGACCGGCGCTGTCGTAGCATTGCTTTTGATTTGCATCGCACCCCGTCAGGCCGTCTGCCAATTTGCTCGCCAGCCGGAGTTGCTTTCCCGTCCGGCAAGTGTCGTCCTCGTTGCCAGGCTGGAGACGCTTAGTTTGACCGCCATACCGGCTGTCAACGTCTCTTCTCTCTCCTCGGGCGCCATGCCTGTCCCCGGCAGCCTCTCGATTACCACCAGTTGGGCCCTGCCCAGGAACCTGACCACACTTCGATTGACCGTTTATCGCAACACGAGTTTTCCGGATCGTGTGGTTCCGTCGCTTGGCGACAAAGAATCGAAAGAATCGCCGGATACAATTGCCCTTACTCCGGAGCCCGCTGCTCCCCTATCCGGTCAGACAGTTTTGATTCAGGGGAGCGGCGACTCGAATCAGGCAACCACTC
>JASIJW010000284.1:0-10249 GCA_030050035.1 Acidobacteriaceae bacterium
CCGGACCGGCAATGCGACGTAGCCATCATCGGTGCTGGAATCGTAGGCCTGGCCACGGGCCTCCAGCTTCTTCGCGCACATCCCGCGCTCAAAATTGCCATCCTTGAGAAAGAACCGCAAGTGGCCGCGCACCAGTCGGGTCACAACAGCGGCGTCATCCACGCCGGGCTTTACTACAAGCCCGGTTCGCTCAAGGCCCGGCTATGTATCGAGGGCGCAGCGGCCATGGTGCGCTTCTGCCAGCAGGAAGGCATTCCATATGAAATTTGCGGCAAGGTGGTTGTTGCCACCAGCGAAGATGAGATTCCGGCACTCAACGAATTGCTGCGCCGCGGCCGCGCCAACGGCGTTGCAGGTCTGCGCGAACTCACCGCCGACGAGATCCGCGAGATCGAGCCTTATGCCTCCGGCATCCGCGGCCTTCATTCCCCGGCCACCGGCATCACCGACTACAAAATGGTGGCGCAAAAATACGCCGAGCTCATCTGCCGCAGCGGAGGCGTCGTGCTCACCGGCTCCGAGGTAACGAAGATCGTCTCCAGTCCCGGAGAGATAGTTATGGAGTCGTTGACGGGCACAGTGAGCGCGCGCGGCGTAGTGAATTGCGCGGGGCTTTACAGCGACCGCATCGCGCGCATGGCAGGCGCCGATCAGGGGCTCCAGATCGTCCCCTTCCGCGGCGAGTATTACGAAATCGTGCCCGAAAAGCACCACCTCGTGCGCGGCCTCATTTACCCGGTTCCCGATCCGCGCTTTCCGTTCCTCGGCGTCCACTTCACGCGGCGCATTCATGGTGGCGTCGAAGCCGGCCCCAACGCCGTGCTGGCTTTCAAGCGCGAGGGCTACCTGCGCCATTCGTTCGACATGCGCGATACCGCATCACTCGCGTTCTTCGCCGGCTTCTGGAAGATGGCCTCGCGTTACTGGAAGATGGGCTTCGAAGAAGCTTACCGCTCTTGGAGCAAGCATGCCTTCACCGTCGCCCTGCAAAAGCTACTGCCACAGATGACCGAGGACGATATCCGGCCCGGCGGCTCAGGCGTGCGCGCGCAGGCCGTAGACAAACAGGGTGCACTGCTCGACGACTTCCGGTTCGTCTACCAGGACCGCATTCTGCACGTCTGCAATGTTCCCTCGCCGGCCGCCACTGCATCGCTTGCCATCGGCCACGAGATCGTAGCAACGATAACTAAAACGAGTTGGTTTTCCCTAATCAGCGAATCTTCGACCAGCCGCAGATCTTCGCCGCTCTCCGTTCCATAGCGATTGCAGAGTGGAGGAGCCGCTTTCAAGCTTCGATTACGATCTTCTCGTTCCACGGATCGCGGCCCAGATCGTGGCCCTGAACAGTATCCTGACCACCACCCGTTTCTGATCCGCTATGAGTCCCTGCCGTCGCAGGCTGCTGCGCAAAAGAAGGTACCGCACCCGTTCTCGTTGTTGCGGCCTGCAAGGACACCGCTCCAGCCGGTTCCGGCCCTGCTTCGCTCGGCGGCGCAATCACGCGGTCGTCCACGGGCAGCATGCTTTCGTTCTGTGCCGCCCATTTCGCCGCCAGCCCATTGAGCGGACTGCGCGTGTTGTACTCCTGGTAAGCGATCATGCGGCCGATGCGAATGACCAGTTCATCGAGGCCCTCTGACGCCGCCCAGAAATCGCCAATGCACACGCTCGCGTCATCGAAGTTGGGATGGAAGACCGGCGTCAGCATCCGGCACTGCGGCGCGCGCCGCGGATAATCGAGCGAGAGATTCACTTCGAGAAGGTGCGTATCGCGCTCCAGGATATTTCCGCCGGCGTCCACGTAGAGCCCCTTCACGCGATACGTGAACCGGTAAATCTCCGGCGGAATGCCCGCCGTGCCGCTGATCTCGATCAGCGGCCAGTGGGCAAAGCGGCGCCGGATGAGCTCGGCGTCAACCATTAGCCTGCGCGTGCGCGGTGATGCCATGCGCGTCCTCGTTTCAGGAAAGCTCGCCGGTCTTCTTCCAGCGCGCCAGACGGTTAACGTGGTACTGGATGTAAACGATCCCGAAGAAGAAGACCATCACGCCACTCATCGACAAACCGATGTTCTCCACGCTGCTGTAATACTCCTCCATCGCCGCGCGAATGCTAAAGGCGGCAGCGATCATGCAGATAACGCCGCCCAACATCAACAACCCCCCGACCACATTGAGCCCCGGAGTGTGGGTGAACGTGCCCACGAAAATGGCCACCGCGCCGGCAATCATGCCCGCCGGGTACATCGCCGCCAGCACCATCGGATTGTTCTTCCCCGTAAGCTTGCGCGCCCAGTTGCCCTGCACCAGAGCCCAGATGATGTTGAAGTAGCCGCGCGTGATGATATCGAGCAACAGCAGCCAACCCCAGTGCAGATTCGGCGGCAGCGGAACCGTGGCCGCACCGCTCTCCACAGCGTGCATCGTCACCGGAATCGGAATATCGCCCAACACCTGCGACACCGGTATCCAGCCGGCCATGCCGTCGCTGAATGCCAGGTCGGTTGCAGCCACGTGGCCGGTCTGCATATAGCGCTGAAGGTCGGTAAGCGTGTACGGCCCAAATTCCTGATCGCCGCGTTTCAGCCGGTAGTCCATGGTCTTCCCTTTCTAATTGCGGAACGGGACTCCATCCCCGTCCGTGGTGATGGTGCAGATGTCGATAACGGCCCAGATCCAGACCATAAGTCCGCCGAAGCCGAAGGTCAGCACGGTAATGCCAAGCTGCAGAAAACCTTTCTTCGTATAACCTGCATAAAAACTGTGCGCGCCAAACGCACCCAGCAGCACGCCGAGCAGCAGGAATGTCGTCCGGTTCCGCGCGTCGGCCGAGGGCTCGGCTAAAAACGGATCGACTGCCGCTACCGCAGGCCGAACTGCCGGCCGCGGCCGTGCCGGCACATTGTAGCCAGCGCTGCTGAACAACGGCGCTGTCGTAATGGGCAGCTCGGGCGGCGCATTCACCAGCGGCGGAGGAGGTGGCGCCGCAGCTGTCGCAGCCAGTGCGTCCGACATCGTTGTTCCCGCAGTCTCAAGCTCCGTTGCGCCAATGCTGAGCTTTGGCTCGGCTGCAGGCGCAGCAGTGCAGCCAAACACCGTGCATCCGCCATTCTCCCGGAAACAATCCGCATGATGTGGAGTCCCGCACCCGGGACATTCCAGCACCTCGTCCTCGGGCGCCTCTACCGGAGCGCGGCAGTACGGACACACAACCGCGATCATGGCCGCACCTTCTCCTTGTAGCGGAAGCTATAGCGGCCGATCTGCACCAGGTCGCCGTCAGCCAGCACGCGGCTCGTCACGGGCATCCCGGCGACAGCAACGGGCCCCCTAGCCCGCAACGTCATGCGCGAACCATTTGCCGCCAGCACTGCGTGACTGGGCAAAATCGATGGATCCTTGAACAGGTAAATATCCGATCTCTGGTCGCTCCCGATCACGGTTTGCGGTTTGTAAAGGATGAATTGCTTGCCGGCCAGCGGGCCGGCAGTGACGTAGAACCACCGGTCCTTGAGCGCGCTCTCCACTACGCCCATCATGGCGCCGGTCGCCAGTCCAAAGATGCCAAATCCCACGGCGCGGCTTAGCGCAGCGCTCGCGGTGCCCGCGCCAATCGAAATCGGATCGAACAGCAGCCCTCCGACGCACGCGCCCAGCACGCCTCCGAGAACGCCAAACTTGCCCTTCTTGAACGATTGCCCAACGATCCCATACACCAGCCCGCCGGCCGCGCCAAACACCGTCCATGCCATGGCGCGAGCGATCCAGAATGCGGGGCTATGGTTGCTGTGCACTCCGAGCATCACGCAGAACGTCAGCACAATATGGAAAACAATGTTGGCGAAGAAGAAAAATATAAACCCCAGCAAAATGCCGAGCGGCAGAGAAAGCGCAGTGCGCAGAATCGCCTTTTGCAACGAGCGCTCCACCAGGCTTTCGGCAATCCCAAAGCCCAGGCTCATCAGCGCCATCAGCACCGGAACCATAACAAGGTTGCCCCAGCGCGCACCGCCCGGCAGGTCAGAGAAAAACGGCTCGCAAATCGCCCAGCCGGTCAGCGCTCCCACGAGCCCCGCCGCGCCCAGGTAGAACCACCCCTGCAGAAAAATGCTGCCGCGCTCGTGTTCTACTTCCGGCACAACGCCCGAGGCATCCGCAATCGTGCCCCACGATTTGGCAGGGGACTGGCTGCTCGCCGCGGTCGGCACAATTGGCTGCGGCCCGCGCTCCCTCACTTCCACCGCCGCCAGGTCCTCATGCGTGATCTTTATTCCCTCGGCCGCGATTTCATTGTTCGGAGTGCTCGAACTCATGGCTTGCCTTTCTTGCTGGCCGCAGAGGGCATTGACGGCGTTGGTGGTTGTATCGCGTCCGGCTCGGCAATTGGTGCACTTGCCGGGGCGCCGCTCGCCGGCTGCTCCAATAAGTAAGGCTGTCCGGTGTGCGGATCGACAGGGACCAGAAGATAGTGCGTGAAGAAATAATAGGAGGAGAGCAGAATTCCCGCCACAAAAACAATCGTGTATACCAGCATGGTCGCGGCCGTGCTCAGCGCGTCCCGCCGTGGCCGCGGCGCAGGCGCCGACAGCTCCCGTGCGGCCCCTACCCTCGCCCCAGCCCTCATCTCGACCGCCTCAGGAAACAACGGCTCCGGCTTGCCCGTTTCCCCGGCGCCCTCGCCAGCCTTTTCATCCGCCATCACGATGCGGGCCAGCCGTTCCAGACGCCCATCCACCCATCCAAAGCACCCTTCTTCGTCGGAGTGGGGATCGTACACCCACGCAACCTGCAACGGCGCCGAGAAGAAATTCTTATGGATGAAGGTGTCGTGATCGGAGAGAAAAACGCCGAAACCAGGATGCGAGTGATACCACCCCACGATTCGCGCATCCGGATAGTCGCGGTCCTTTACCCGGTAGATGTGCTCCCAAGTGTCCTGCGTAAACGTTACGTGCGTGCCCGCCTCCACGGCGTTTGTACCGGGAATGCTCGCGTCAATCGTCGTTGCGCCGTCCTTCTCCGATCCAATCAGCACTCCGCAGATCTCGGCGGCATTTGACGAGCGCGCATGCTGCCGGATGCGTCGCACGGCCTCGCAGCGGATGCGCACCTCGACCTCTTTCGCTCTCCCGGTCTTCTGCTTCATGCCCCTGCGCTCCCGGCCCTTGCACTTCCAGTCTTGCCCAGCACCGCGTCGCGGTCACCTTCCATCAGGTATCCAATCTCGCGCTCCGCGCTGCGCGCCAAATACACATCGAAGCCTGGCAGCCCGATCCGGCTCAAACAGCGGTCGCCCCACGCCTCAGTGCCGGTGAAACTATGAATCGTCTCCACAACGCGCCGGCGCCCATCCGAAGGGCACATGCCTTCGTCGTAGCTCACGCTCCCCACCGGAGCAAACCGCTCTTCAGCCTGGCCGCAGTGCGGGCAAACCAGCCGCCAGATCACCTCGCGGCTCAATTCCAGCGTCACTTCCCGCGTCCTCAAATCCTCGCAGGCCCGCATCCACAATCCCTTCACGGTGATTTCATCTGACCGCTCCGCCAGCCGCACCAGCTCCGGGATCGTGTAATGGCTCATGCAATCTGGATTTTCCGTGTACTCCACTGTGTACGAGCTGTGATTGAGCCCCTCGAAGACAAACCCGCGTCCGGCCAGCGTCGGCAGCCCGTGCAGCAGCTTCACCGCTTCCTGCACCTCAATTCCCGCGATGATCGAAGAGATGGTCGGCGTCGTCGGCACCTTGCCTTCGGCATCCGGCCGGTGCGCCAGCAGATTGCACGACATGCGCCGCTCCAGGATCGCCCAATCCACCTCGCCCAACGTGCACTCGTAGCAGGGTGGCTGTCCCGGGGCAAACACGCGCGCTACGCCGTTGATGCCCTCGATGGCGCCATCGATCCACGGCCGTCCCATCTTCCACGCCGCGCGGTTGATCCATAGCCGCGCCTCGCGGTTATCCAACCCGGCAATCACAATATCTGCCCAGTCGAACAGCCCCAGCCCGCACTCGCGAACAACGTTGGCAACAATGCTTTGCGCCTCGGCCCCCGGGGCAAGAGCACTATAAGCGCGCGCCGCAGCCACAGCCTTGCGTTCGCCAATATCCTCAGCGCGGTACAGCACCGAACGCGACAGATTCGATTCCTCGATCGAGTCCATGTCCACAACCGCAACGCGGCGAAAGCCGAGCAGCGCCAGGTTCTTGAGAATCTCGTTGCCCAGCGCGCCCGCGCCAATCACCAGCACGCGGCAGGCGGCAATTCGCGACTGATCCCACCACGGAATCATGCGTAGCCGGCTGTACCGGTCTTCGCTGATTGCGCCAATCGCCGCGCTCCTGTCTGCACTCGTGGAAATCGTCGCCATCTGCGCCCCTTCCTACCGGCCGCCCGCTGTGATCTCCGGTTGCAGCCGCAGAATGTCGCCGTCCTTCACCTGCGCCTCGGCCAGCGTCTGCATATCCTGCACCTGCCGGCCCGAGTTCTTGTGGTGGAACTTGTAACTCAGCGGAGCGCCGTCCGGCCCATTCATAGGCAGCCGCAACTTTTCCACCAGCACCGCGATAATCCGGTTGCACGGCGCGTCGTCCGGCAGTTCCACCGGCACGCGCTTGTTTTCCGTCGAGTCGTACACCGTCACGTTAATGGTCGCCATCGTTCCGTCTCTGTCTCCTGATACCGTTTGCTCGCGCTCACCGCGCAGCGGTCTTCTCAGCCTGCTCAAACTGCATGAGGTAGTCGCGTCCCCGGCCGTAGAAGTTCCAGCCGCTGGCGTCGAGCAGCGCATCCGCGCGCACCGCAAAATTCAGGTTTTCAGCGTTGGGACTGCTGCTCCTGTCCACCATCGAGGTCACAATGCCTGCCAGCTCCCCGCGCGCGTCAAAAAGCGGCCCGCCGCTGTTGCCCGGGCTCACGGGCGCCGTAATCTGCAGCGCGTCCCCATCCTTACGCGAAACAATTCCGGCGCTGAGCGTAAACCGCAGCCCCTGCGGATGGCCGATCACGTAGATCGATTCGCCGTCCTTCACCTGCTGATCGGCCGCTACCGGCATCGTAAAGCTGCCTTCGCCCTCCTCGCGCGGAAGCCACAGCAGAGCGAGATCGAGGCTCCGATGCCGCGCAACAACCTCAGCCTCTGCCCACGTCCCGGACTCCGACGCCACCAGCGCATGCGGCCCACCTGTCCGGCCCACCCCGCCGTTCACCACGTGCAGTGCGGTCGCAATCAAATACCCCTGGTGCGTCGCTTCAAGCAGCACGCCCGCCCCCAGCACCGCCGACGGTCCCTCCACCTTCGAGAACCAGTTGCGCTGCGTCGGAGTAATGACCGTGACCAGCGGCTTCAACTCGTCGGAAACCTGCTCCGCCGTCAGGTCCTGCGTCGCCGGCAGTGACGGAAAATTAGTGCGGCCATCCAGCTCGCTCAAGCCGCTGCTCACCACCGACGGCGTCGGCGCAGCCGTAAATGCCACCACCCCGCCAATGGTCGTGAGAATGCCGCTGATCGCCAGCAGCGTAGAGAAAAATGAGATCCATGCGTAGCGCGTGCGCGGCGGCATCCCGCGCATGGCCGCGCGCAGCACCAGCGTAATCACACACAGCACCGGCAGCACCAGCACCAATGGCGAAAGGCACAGCCGGGCCCACCAAGCGATCGGCGAATCAAGCTTCGCCGTCACACCTCGAGGTTCGTCCGCCGAGTCTCGGGTATGAGCGATCTCGTCCGGACTAATGACAATCTTTTCCATCAGGAGGTTCTACCGGGGTTGTTGGAAGTCCCGACAATTCTCACCTCTCCATGGCTGGATTTGCAAGCAGTGAAAATGCAGGCCCGTATCCGAAGTTTTGAAGGGCACGGGCTTTAGCCCGTGCATTGAAAACCTCTCAAAATGAGCAGGACTTCAGCCTCTGAGGAAGCACGCATTCAAGCTGACCCGCTCCAATCGCAAACATGCCAGTATCGCGATCAGGCAGGTATACTTGTGGTCTGACCTCTTGAAGCGCTAATCTTGTACCGCTAATTTTGCGGATTTATCGAGGACTAAGATGGATACCATGCTGATCGCTCCCGACCTTGTCGGTCCCGACCGCCTGTTCCCCGCCGAAACAGACACGCGCAAGATCGCCCGCCGCCTCTATGACGAAGTTAAAAATCTTCCCATCATCAGCCCGCACGGGCATACGCAGGCAGGGTGGTTCGCGCGCAATGAGCCGTTTCCAGATCCGGCTACGCTCTTCGTCCAACCCGATCATTACGTCTTCCGCATGCTCTACAGCCAGGGCATATCGATGGACGATCTCGAAATCGGTCAGCCCGTCATCCGCGATCCGCGCAAAGTCTGGCGCATCTTCGCCAGCCATTATTACCTCTTCCGCGGCACGCCCACGCGCATGTGGCTCGACTACGCCTTTCAGGAGCTCTTCGGCCTCAAGGAGCGGCTCTCCGAAAAAACCGCCGACCTCTATTTCGATACCATCGACGCGCGGCTGCGCACGCCGGAGTTTCTGCCCCGCGCCTTGTACGACCGCTTCAAAATTGAAGTGCTCGCCACCACCGATTCCCCGCTCGATTCGCTTGCCGATCACCAGGCCATCCGCAGCTCGGACTGGAACGCCCGCGGCAACGTTCGTATCTTGCCCACATTCCGCCCCGACTCGGTCGTCGATCCCGAATTCCACGGCTTCACTGAGCGCATCGCCAAACTCGGCGAGCAAACCGGCGAAGACACCGGCAAATGGTGTGGCTATCTGCGCGCTCTTCAGTCAGCGCGCGCGCGTTTCCGCGCACTCGGCTGCACCGCCACTGATCACGGCCATCCCACGGCGCAGACCGCCAATCTTTCTGCCAGCGAGGCCGAAGCGCTGTACAGCAAAATCATCGGCGGCAAAGCGACGGCCGCCGAGCAGGAGCTGTTCCGTGCGCAGATGCTCACCGAGATGGCGCGCATGAGCGTCGAAGACGGCCTGGTGATGCAGATTCACCCCGGCGCCGTGCGCAATCACAACAAGAAAATCTACGAGCGCTACGGCCGCGACATGGGCGCCGACATTCCTCGCGCCATCGACTACGTCGAGTCGCTGCGGCCGCTGCTCGACCGTTTCGGCAACGAGAGCAAGCTCACCATCATCCTCTTCATGCTCGACGAGTCAACCATCAGCCGCGAGCTCGCGCCGCTGGCCGGCCACTACCCATGCCTGCGCCTCGGTCCGCCCTGGTGGTTCCACGACAGCCCCGAAGGCATGATGCGCTTCCGCGAGCTGGCTACCGAGACCGCGGGTTTCTACAATACTGTAGGGTTCAACGACGACACGCGCGCCTTCCTGTCGATTCCGGCGCGGCACGATGTTGCCCGCCGCATCGACTGCGCCTTCCTCGCCCGGCTGGTCGCCGAGCAGCGGCTTGATGAGGACGAAGCAGTGGAAGTGGCGCGCGACCTGGCCTACGGGCTGGCAAAGAAAGCTTACAAACTGTAGCGGAGCACGCGGGTCAATGGAAACCAGGACAGCAGAAACGCAGGCAGCGGCAAATTCCTCGCTCGCCCAACGAACGGGCTACGTGCGCTGGACCATCTGCGCTTTCCTGTTCTTCGCCACCGTGATCGCCTACGTGGATCGCGGCGTCATCGCTTACCTCGAGAAGTTTCTCGAGGGCGTCATCCCAGGACTGAACAGCGTCAAGTACGGCTATATTCTCGCCGCGTTTCAGGCCGCATACGCCATCGGTATGGTGGTGGCCGGCGGATTGACTGACAAGCTGGGAACGCGAAAGGCATTCGCCATCGCTATCGGCCTCTGGAGCGTCGCAGCGATGCTGCCCGGCGCCGCGTTTTCGGTCATCACCTTCGGCATCGCCATGTTCATGCTCGGCCTGGGCGAGGCGGCCAACTTCCCTGCGTGCATCAAGACGGTCGCCGAGTGGTTTCCCAAGCGCGAACGAGCGTTAGCCACCGGCATCTTCAACTCCGGCGCCAATATTGGCAACATCGTCGTGCCGCTGGTCGTCCCGGCACTGGTAGTGCTGGTCACCTGGCGCGGCGCGTTTATCGCTACAGGCGCCATGGGCATCGTATGGCTCATCGCCTGGCTCCTCTACTACCGCCGGCCGGAGGAGCATCGCAGGGTTTCCAAAGCTGAACTGAATCTGATTCTCAGCGATCCGGCTGAAAGGCTCGAAACCGTCCCGTGGAGTCGGGTATTGCCGTGCCGGGAAACATGGGCATTCGCCATCGGCAAGTTTCTCACCGA
>JASIJW010000285.1:0-2914 GCA_030050035.1 Acidobacteriaceae bacterium
GCCGCGCGCGGCTTGCCGATGTGATGGACTCTGCCGAACCAGACGCCAGCCGCATCGATGAAGCGGTCGTGACGTTCTTCGCGGCTCCGCACTCATACACGAGCGAAGACGTTGTCGAAATTGCCGCGCATGGCTCACCGGTGGTTCTCGAGCTGCTGCTGCGCCGCGCGATGGACCTGGGCGCGCGGCTTGCGCAACCGGGCGAGTTTACACAGCGCGCGTTTCTTTCCGGGCGGCTTGATCTGACGCAGGCCGAGGCAGTGCGCGACCTGATCGAAGCGCAGACGCTCACGCAGGCGCGCCAGGCCGCCAGCCAGATGGGCGGCGCGCTGAGCCGGCGCGTGGCTCCACTGAAGCAGGCGCTGATGGAACTGATCGCGCTGCTCGAAGCCGGAATCGATTTTGCCGAAGATGATATTGACGTGACGCCGCAGGCGGAGATCGCGCGCCGCATCGACGAGCTTACGCCGCCGCTGGCTGCGCTGGAAGCCTCGTTCGCGCGCGGGCGCATTGTGCACGACGGGCTCACGCTGGCGATCGTCGGCCGGCCGAACGCCGGCAAGAGTTCGCTCTTCAACAGACTCGTGGAGCGCGACCGCGCCATCGTAACCGCCACGCCCGGCACTACTCGCGATCTGGTGACGGAGCGCATCGCCCTCAACGGCATCCCGATTGAACTGGTGGATACGGCCGGCCTGCGCGAGGGACTCGAAGAAGTCGAGCAGATCGGCATCGCGCGCAGCCGCGAGGCGCTGGCCGATGCCGCCCTGGTGCTGGTAGTGCTCGATGCCACGCAGCCGCTGAATGAAGAGGAGCACCGGCTGCTGGCCGCGGTCGAAGGCCGGCCCGCGCTGATTGCGGTGAACAAGGCGGACCTGATTGCCGAAACAGCGCGTGAGAATGAGATGCATTGCACTGCGCTTGAGGGCCGGCAGGCCCAGGCAACATCCGCGCTGACCGGCGAAGGAATTGGCGAGCTGCGCGAGCGGATCGTGGCGCTGGCCACGGGCGGCGCCGCGTCTGAGCCTGGCCTGCTGACCAACCTGCGCCAGCATCAGGCCATCACGGCAGCGCTAGGAGCGCTTGCCGATGCCGCGCGCGCCAACGCCGAATCGATTCCGCACGAGATGATTCTGCTCGATCTCTATCGCGCGCTGTGGGCGCTCGACTCACTCACCGGCCAGACCACTCCCGATGACATTCTTAATCTAATTTTCTCGACCTTCTGCATCGGAAAATAGACTCAAGTCTTACCGTTGACAATCGGCAGTTTCGTGCTACGCTGCCGTCCATGAGTGACTACAGATATTCGTGCTCGGATTGCGGGAAGACCTACATCGGTCCCCCGAAGAGTGGGATGTTCTGCAATTGCGCGCCTCCCAAGGTGATGATTGGAACTCCCTACATACCCAAGGTGGCTCCCATCTCCGATGAACTCAAGGAGCAACTGAAGATTCAAGACGCTACTGAGAAGCGGGCGGAGCTCTGTCAGCTTTGGGGTATCGATAACAAATCCCATAAGACGCACGGATCCAACTTCTCGGCGCCGCAGAGCCTGATGCAGTTGATCAACAACATCGTCGATCCTGTGCAGGGCGCCGACCGCGAGAGGGTTCGACAGCTGGTCATCAAGAAGTACTCCTACGACATCGACACCCAAATGATGACTTAGCTGCCTGCGTGAAAGACGCGCTTGCTCCGGATTGCCCTTCCGCTTATGAATCGGCGGAAATAGAGGCCAGGTCCTACTGGCCTGCAACCGCGCTTTGCGGCGCCTGCGGCAGGCTGAGCAGGTTGGCGAAAAGCCGATACGCGCCCGGGACGCCTTCCTGCAACTGCCGATACAGCGCGTAGGCGACGTACACATATGCCCCGCGGCCGTAGCGCGCATAGAGCAGTCCGCCCTTCTGCGGCGCCTGGCCAGGGTCGTGCACCTCGGTGAGTGCTTCGTACTCGGGCGCCCACTCGCGCATAAACGAATGGCCGCGCTCCTCTACCCAGCCGTCAAAATCCTTCTCGGTGATCTTGTTCGGCCAGCTCAAAAGAGGATTTTGAGGCTCGAGAAGCTCGACGTTCGCGGTTTCGTCCACAACCTTCTCCGTATTTCGCGAGAGCGTGTAAGGATACGGACCGAAGTTGTGGTCGTACTCGCCGGACTGGTACTGCACGATGAGCACTCCGCCGTTGTGGACATAGTCGAGCAGGCGCTGGTTGTACGTGGCGAGCTCTGGCCGCGCCGCGTAAGTGCGCACGCCCAGCACAATCACGTTGTACTTGCTCAGGTCGCCGGTGGCGATATCGGCGCTCGAGAGCAGGTGTACCTGCACGCCCAGGCTTTCGAGCGACTGCGGCACGTCGTCGCCGGTTCCCATTACGTAGCCGGCGTTCAGGCCCGGCGCTACCTTCACGTCCACGCCGGTGAGCCGCACGCTAGCCGGGTTGTAGTCGTTATAGGGGTGCAGGCCGGGGTAGCCGGTGGTGACGTAGCCCTCCGTGTACTCTTTGCCGTCGTACTCGGCGGCTGCAGTAACGGAGTACGGCTTTTCGCTCAGCTCTCCGGGATGAAGCGTGAAGCGCACGCTCTGGTCTTCGCCCTGCTGGGCGAGGCTGAAATCGGCCGACTGCGGCGTCGCGGTCCAACCCGCGGGCAAGTTCAGGTGCAGCGTGCCCTTGGCCGGCCCGGCCACGTTATTGTGCACCGTCACGTCGAGCGCGGCCTCCTTGCGGTCGAGCGGAATGATGGTCGCATGCTGCGCGGTGGTGACCGAGATGGCCGGGGCCACGATCAGCGGCTCGTATAACGTGCCGAAGCCGGTGACGTGCTCGGCGGTTTGCACGACGGCCTCGATAGTGGCCTGCGTGCCCTGATAGCTGAATGAGACCGTGGCATACAGCGGATACGGCGCGAACGGCC
>JASIJW010000286.1:0-3235 GCA_030050035.1 Acidobacteriaceae bacterium
GATTGCGTCGCCGGTTGCGTAGGGGGCGAGCCACTTTTCGGCCGATTCCGATAGCAGCGTCAGCGCGGATTCATATTCCTGCGCGGCATCGTAAGGCGGGTCGAGAAAAACGACGTCGAAGCCGCCACGCTCGGCGCCGCGCAGAAACGCGCCCGCCGTTCCTGCGTAGATGCGGGCGTGCTCGTGGATGCCGAGACTCTGGAGGTTTTCGCGCAGGATCCTGAGGGCGGGCGACGATCGCTCAACGAAGGTGACGGCAGCCGCGCCGCGGCTCAGCGCCTCCAGGCCAACAGCGCCCGAGCCGGCGTAGAGGTCGAGAAAACGCGCCCCGGCAACGCGCGGCGCCAGAACGTTGAAGAGAGTCTCGCGCAGCCGGTCGCTGGTGGGTCGCGTCGCCAGGCCTGCAGGCGATTTGAGCTGCCGCGACCGGTAGAGTCCTGCGATGATGCGCATCGGGAATCAGAATAATGGACCGGAGCCCATTGTCCGTGAATTGTTTGCGCCGGTTTCGCCCAGTTCCAGGAACTAAATCAAAGATGCCGAAGACCGGGGACCGCGTCGAAATCGCCCTGACCGAATACAATCGGAACCATGCGAGGATGGTCGATTCCGATGGGCCAATGGATGGGCGTGGAACTACGCGTTCATCTATTTTTCCCGCTGCTCGTCTTCGTCTTCTTCGGCATAAGCAGCGTGGCCCAGTGGCCGCGGGGGCTGGCGCTGTTTCTCATCCTCGTTGGCGCGGTTGTCGTGCGCGAAACTGCCCGCCTGTTAGTGGCCGCGTGGCTTGGGCTTCGCCTGCGCGCCGTGCTGCTGTTGCCCTTCGGCGGCCTGTTTGCCTACGCCAACCCGGAAAGCCAGGAGGGCGCGAGCCAGGGTGCGGGGCAGTTTGTGCTGGCGCTTGCCGGACCGGTCGCCAACCTCGCCACCGCGCTGATTCTTGCAGCCGCCATCCTAGGCGCAACCAGCGGTATGAACCTGCTGGCCGGCCCGCTGCTTACGCCCGATCACCTGCTGCGCAGCATCGTATGGATGCAGGTCTTTCTTGGGCTGCTGCACTTCGTTCCCGCATACCCGCTCGATTTCGGCCGCCTGATTCGCAGCAAGTTTGCGCGCAACCACGGCTTCGCGCTGGCCAGCCGCGCCGCAGCGGGTCTGGGCCAGGCGCTTTCGCTCGCGGGCCTGTTGGGCGGCATGCTGCTGCATAACTATTGGCTCGTCCTTGCCGGGTTCTTCATCATGATCGGCGCGCAGATCGAAGATCAGGGCGTCCTGTTCCAGTCTGTTGTGGACACCGTGCGCATGCGCGAGATCATGCTCACGGACTTTGCCACGCTCTCGCCCTCCGACACCCTGGCAGACGCGCTCTCGCGCTGCGTGCACTCGCTGCAGGACGAGTTCCCTGTGGTGCGCGGGCCACAGCTCGTGGGCATCGTCTCGCGGCAGCGCATCGTGGACGCGCTGCGCAACGACGGCAACGGCTATGTGCAGTCGGTGATGTCGCGCGCCTTCCAGGTGGCGCGGCCTGAGGACACGCTGGGCACGACCATTCGCAGGCTCACTGCGGGACAGGGGCTGGCGCTGATCCCCGTAACCGACAGTGGACGCGTGGTGGGCATCGTGAGCGTGCAGAACCTGATGAACTCCATGGCGCTGCTCGCTGAGAAGCGCCGTCTCGACCGCCAGGAAAACGGAGACTGAGCTCTCCCAATGTCGGACGAAGGCTCAAGCAAAACACTCCTTGCCCCCGGCCTCTATGTAGTGTCTACCCCCATCGGCAATCTGGGCGATATTACGCTGCGCGCGCTCGAAGTGCTGCGCGGCGTGGACCGCATCGCCTGCGAAGACACGCGGCAGACGCAAAAGCTCCTGAACCACTTCGAGATCGCCACGCCGACCGTAAGCTGCCACGAACACAACGAGCACGAGCGCGCATGCGAACTGGTAAAGGCGCTCAAAGCAGGCACGCGCATTGCGCTGGTTTCAGACGCCGGCACTCCGGCCGTGAGCGACCCCGGCTCCTGGCTGGTGCGGGAGGCGATCGCCGCCGGCGTGACAGTATTTCCTGTGCCAGGGGCCAGCGCGGCGTTGGCTGCCCTGGCGGCTTCGGGGCTTCCCGCAGCCGATTTTCGGTTTCTCGGTTTCCTGCCGGAAAAAGCCGGCGCGCGGCGCACGTTTCTCGAATCGTTGGCGCGGGAATTGAACAACGCCCGGCTCGAGACCGCGCGCACCCTCGTCTTCTACGAGGCGCCGCACCGCATTCTCGATTCGCTTGGAGACTTTGAGGCCGTCTTCGGAGCCGGGCTGCGCGTATCGCTGGCCCGCGAGCTGACCAAGCTGCACGAGGAGTTCCTGCGCGGCACGGTGGCCGAGGTGCGCGCCGCGCTGGCCGGCCGCGAGCGGGTGCGCGGGGAGATAACGCTCGTGGTGGAAGCGCCCGCGCGCGGCGCAGAAAAGGAAGACCGCCCAGCCGAGACGCTGGCGGCGCGGATTGCGCGGATGCAGTCGGAAGAGGGAATTGACGAAAAGGAAGCGCTCAAGCGCGTGGCTCGCGAGCGGGGCCTTTCAAAGAGCGAGGTGTATCGCGAGCTGCAGCGCGAGCGGGCACGGCGGTAGCGACGGCCGCTAGTTTTCCTCGGAATTTGAATCAAGATGAGCGCGGCAGTCCACCTGGCGCTCCATCAGCTCCTTCACAAGCTCGATGATCTGCTCGGCCTTGCGCGGCGTTACGTCCACAAACTCGATGCCGGCGTAGTGGTCGCGGCGCACGTTGCGCATGATGCCGGCGACGCGCAGCGTGATGCCGTTCACGATGAGCTGCACCTCGACCGAGGGGCGTTCGATGGATGGAATGGGCGCATCCGTCTGAATGCAGCAGCCACCGACACTCAGATCAAGCAGCGTCCCGGAAAGCTTGCGATAGAGGCGCAGCAGGACGACTTCGGCTACGCCATGGCAGCGCAGCCGCGGATGAGAGCGGCGATCGTCCCGCTTGGAGCGCCGGCGCACTCCCGGAATGTCCATTGGAATGGAAGGCTGCGCCATTCGCGCCTCCGAACACGCTATGTGTCCCATACTGGACCATCGGCCCGGAAGCGATGGCTCCGGAGCGAAAACCCATTGATAGTAATATCGACGGTAATTAGCCGGTACGGCTTTCCCAAATCGGCGCAATAGCTGCGACTTTTGGGCTAGTGGCCGCCGCCCAGCTCCCAGGGACGCGTGGCCCTGGCAG
>JASIJW010000287.1:0-10792 GCA_030050035.1 Acidobacteriaceae bacterium
CCTGACACCGCACATCGCCGGCTCAACCAATGAAGCGCAGGAAGCCGTTGGCGTGCAGATCGCTATGCAGGTGCGCGAGTACCTGAAGCTCGGCGTCGTGCAAAATGCCGTCAACCTGCCGTCGCTCTCGCACGAGGAGTACGTTACGCTCGCGCCGTACATCGATATGGCCGGCCGGCTGGGCTCTTTCCTCGCACAAGCGGGCAAAGCCGCCGCCGCGGGCAGCATCGAGGCCATGCACCTGGTCTATGGTGGCACCTTGACCGAGATGAAGACCGAACTGGTGCGCAATGCTGCCATCGCGGGCGTGCTGCAAGGCTCAGAAAATGTGAATCGCATCAACGCAGCGGCGGTGGCGCAGGAGCGTGGCATCCGCGTACACGAGGAAAAGCGCGAAAGCACACGCGGCGGCGCGGCCACTGTTCTAACTCTGGAACTGCACACCGCAACCGGCGTGAGCCGCGCAACGGGGACCGTGATCCACGGCGAGCAGCCGCGGCTGCTCGAGTTCGACGATATCGATGTGGAAGCGCCGCTCGAGGGCAACCTCGTCGTATGCCGCAACCTGGACGTGCCCGGCGTCATCGGCCGCATCGGCACCATCCTGGGCGAGCAGGGCGTGAACATCGCCAACTTCGCACTGGGCCGCGAGCGCGCCGGCGCCAAGCCAGTCAAGGCGTTGGCCGTCGTGCAGGTCGACGCGCCCATCCCCGACAAGGCCCTTGAAGCGCTGGGGACGATCGAAGCGCTGCTCGAAGCCCGGCGCGTCACACTGACGGAAGCCTGAGCAAAAAATCGGAGCAGGGAAATTCGATTCCCTGCTCCGTCTTTGGAAGCAGTTCAGTGAATCTTGATATCACCCGAGCCGGTCTCTATCCGCACCTCCGGCCCGCCGCCGTTGAGCTCCCCATGCAGGCGATGATGATCCGCTGAGGTTTGCGCCGCGATCGCAGTGTCGCTGGTGATACTGCCGGAGGCGCTCGAAGCATCCAGCGTCATCGGAGCGCCGCCGGGGGAAAGCTCGATGTTTCCCGAACCCGATTGCAGCTTCCACTCAGCGGAAGGCGTTCCGGCAACCTTGATATCGCCGGAGCCGGTCTGCGCCTTCAGCGCGCCGTGCACGCCCTTCACGTCGATATTCCCTGAGCCGGTCTGCACCTTTGCGTCGCCTTCCCCGTTGTTCTCCACGGCAATATTTCCCGAGCCGGTCTGCGCAGTAAATCCGCCTTCGATCCCGGTAGCCGTAACATCACCTGAGCCGGTCATCAGTTTCGCGTCGTGGCCCACACCCTCATCCGTGACGTTACCTGATCCCGATGCGGCGGTGAGCAAAGCATCGGCAGGCGCTTCAATCTCGTAGTCGATGCTGATGTGGTTCATTCCCTCGTGGTGCTGCTGGCCAATGCGAATGATGTTTCCCGTCTGCTCGATCGGGGGATTGGCCGCGAGGTTGCGCACCTCGTCGGCGTCGTCCGCGCTCTCCGAGTGAATGGTCGCGTGCACGCGCACCTGGCCCGCGGATCCGCGGGTGAGATGAATGTTGCCCGCTCCGGTGCCGACGTGCAGCTCCACCTGGCCGCTGACCGTGAGCGTGCGATCGAAGGTAGCCTCGGTCGCTGAGCGGGTAGCCTGAACCAGCGGGCGCCGGAAGCCGGTGAACATGGTCCTATTGAGCAGCATGGCATAGAGCTCATGGGTAGACCCGTAGGCAGCGCGGCCGCCGGGGTTATCCTGCGCCCCGGCCGCCGGCTCGTCGATGTGGATCGCGGGCACGTCCACATGCGTACCCGGAACATCGATGTGCTGTGCCGGAACCTCAATGTGCTGGGCTGGAACATCGACATGCTGCGCGGGCACATCCACGTGCACCGCCGGCACGTCCACGTGCACCGCCGGAACATCGATGTGCCGGGCTGCAACATCGATATGCTGAGCAGGCACATTCACATGGATGGCCGGCACGTCGACGTGAACGGCCGGAACGTCAATATGTACTGGCGAATGGGGCGGGCAAAGTGCGGGTGCTTGCGCAGGCGCGGGCGCAATGCTCGGCGCGGTTCCCGTGTCGGGCTGATTCTGTGGAGGAACCTGCACCGCATCCGGCGCAGCCGTTGCAGCAGGCTGCGATTGCCCGATAGCTGGCTGGCTCGCTGCAGGGGTGGTCTTCTGCGGCGTCTGCGTCGCTGCTTCCACCCGCACCAATGCGGCGCCTGCAAACAGAACCGCGGGCAATACGAGTGCGGCGGCGAGCGCGCGCCGGCGGGTTGAAAACGCCTGCCGGAAGGCAGACTCATTGAGCAGGCGTTCCATGCGGCGGGCAAGACTCGACGGACGGGCCATGGCGACTCCAATCACGCTAATTTGCGTCAGGTTAGTTCGCGGCGCAGCCGCGAATTCAAGGAGCACCTGGAGATACGACGCGCGGCTGGCGGCCTCTTCGGCGCCGCAGCGGTCGCTGATAGCCTCGCCCAGGTCAGACAGATTGCGCCTTAACCACCAGCCCAGCGGGCTGAACCACACCAGCGCCGCATACAGGCCGGCAAGCAACTGCAGATAAAAATCCTTCTGGCGAATGTGTGCGCGTTCATGCGCCAGCACAATGCGCAGCTTCTCTTCATCCCACGCGGCGTAATCCGCTGGCAGCACCACGCCCGAGCCGAGCGTGACCGGCGAAGAGACAGCAGCGCTCGCACGCAGGCGCAGGTTCTCTGCCCCGGTAATCCTGGGCAGCGAAACCGGCTGCGCCCTATGCCACAACCGCAAGGCAATAGCCAGGCCGAAGAGCAGGCGCAGCAACAGCACGCCAGCCACGCAAAGATAGAGCAGCCCCGCCAGCCGTGCGGGGGAAATTGAAGCGATTGCCTTCGCGCATCGCGTTAGAAACGCTGCTCCGGCCATCCCGATGCGCGTCCCCATGTCCATGTCCGGTCCGGCGGCGGAAGCAGTCTGCGGCGCCACATCCGGGACCGCGCCCGGCACTACATCCGGAACCGCCGCTGGAACTACCGCATTCACCGCTGCCTCCGCGGCCATCGCAACCGAAGCCGGCCTCCTCTGCTGCAATCCCAATGGCGCAACAGGCGCGTACGCATCTGCCGGCAGCGGCGCCGAATCCTGCTGCTGCACCGCAGGCGCTATTCCGAACCGCGGCAGAGGCACGACAGCCGCTGGAAGCCCCGGCATGCGCGCGGCCAGCGGCAGCAACGCCGGCATCGCCAGCGCCGCAGCCAGCACCATCGTCCACGCCAGCTTTGCGGCCACCACGTTGCGCACACGCAAGACGTGCAGCCCCGCCCACACGGCCCCAGCCAGCGCCAGCGCGCGCAAGGCCGACTCCACCAGCACTGCAGTCAGGCTTGTGGTGAGTACGGAGATCATGATTGAACCTCCCGGCGTTTCCGCCCGTTGGCATTCACAATGTCATCTACGAATCGTGGCCGGCTTCGTTCCCGCGTCCGCTCTTTTTCTGTGCTTCAGCAATGCGCGCAGCCAACCGCTGCAGCTCGTCCCGGTCCAGCACCTGGGAGTCGACCATACCCACCAGCAGCGCCTCCACCGAACCCTCGCAGAACCAGTCCACGATGCGTTTTACGGCGCGGCCGGCCACGCGCTGCCGCGTCTCGGCCGGCTCATAAATAAAGGTGCGGTTTTCGACGGCGTGGCCCAGGTAGCCCTTTTCCTCAAGCCGCCGCAGCACAGTGCGCACGGTCGAGTCTTTCAGCGGCTTTTCCAGCTCCTCGCGCACTCGCTCCGCGGTAGCCGCGCCAAGCCGCCACACGATCGACAAGATCTCCCGCTCCAGCTCGCCCAGTTCTGCCGGGTCGTGACTCAGCTCATGGCCCACCTCAGGATTGCGCTCAGGGTTTTGTTCGGGCTTTCCCCTGGAGTTGCGTTCGGTATCCCGGTTTGCGTTCCGGCCTCTGTTACTGTCCATAATGTTACACACTGTAACACAATTCCAGTTCAGTGCGTCAAGAATTTTTTGCTCACCGGGAAAACTGCCGCATGTCTTCTTTGTTCCTCTGTTCCCTGCTTTTCTCCCGTTTGACCGTGCTTCCACGTCTAACTAGACTTACGAGAGGACTTTCCTTTCATGGCGCTTCGCGGATTTCCACGATTTTCTCCTCTCTGGGCAGCGGTCCTGTGCCTTGTCGCTGCACCCACATTTGGGCTCGCCCAATCGTCCTCGAGCCGCGGACGCCAAAACCCGCCGCAAAGCTCATCGAGCTCGTCCAGCCAGGGCCCGGGCATGTACGTGCAGGAAAAGACGCCTTCGCTCATTGACCCTGCCGGCCCCACGGTTTCGCTTATCAGCGCCGAGCCGGTCTTCGACATGGCCGCGGCGCTCAACGCCTGCGGCTACAACGAGGGGCTGGAACAGAGCTCGGCCATCCGCAAGCACGTGCGCGACGAAATCGACCAGGCGCTGGCCAAGAGCGAAGACGCGCGCTCAAAGCGTGACGCGCTCTGCCTCTACATCGCGCAACACAATATGACCGGCAGCGCCAAAGACGTAGGGCAGTACATCTCGCTGGCGCTTTACCTTACGCCGCCGCCTGAACTCGAAGCCACGGCCGACCTGACCGAAATGCCGCCCGACGCCACGCAGGTCTACGAAGTGCTGCCCATCCTGCGCGCCTTCGCCGCCGCCGTCGATCTGCACGGCATCTGGCTCACCACGCATCGCTACTACGACGAAGAAATCGACAAGCTGCACGATCCGCTGTCGAAGATGATTGTCAACACCGACCTCTATCTCAAGATGCCTGCCAACACGTACGACGGACGCCGGTTTGTCGTGGTGATTGAGCCCATGCTCTCACCCGAGATGGTGAATGCGCGCGTTTACGGTACCGATTATGTGGTCGTCGTTTCGCCCGTGGACGGGAAAATCCCCATGACCGACGTGCGCCACACCTATCTGCACTACATGATCGATCCGCTGCTCTATGCGCGCAGCAACGCCATCGACCGCGAGAACCCGATCCTGAAGGTGATACGCGACGCGCCTCTCGATTACCGCTATCGCTCCGATGTCGTGCCGCTAACCATCGAGTGCCTCATCAAGGCAATCGAAGCGCGCACCATGGACACCGGCATTGCGCCGTACAAGATTCCAGCGGGCGTGGACCGCTCCGACCTGCCCAAGTATGAGTACGAGCAGGAAGCGGTGGAGAAAAAGATGGAAGCCGTGCGCCAGGCTACTGTGGCCCACGACATGCGGCAGGGTTACGTGCTCACGCAGTACTTTTACGAGCAGTTGATCCAGTTCGAAAAGGATCCGGCCAGCCTCACCGACACCATCGGCGAAATGGTCTACAGCATGGACGTGGATCAGCAGGTGCACCGCGCGCGCCAGACCCAGTTCGACGCGCAGGCTGACCAGGACGTGCTGCAGCGCAGCCAGCCGCGCAAGCTGACCGGCCTGGATATGGCCGAGGCCAGGCTGTCAAACGGCGACGTAGCCGGTGCTACGAAGATGGCTGAGCAGGTACTCGCGCAGCCACAGGACACCGCAGAGGGCACAGCCGACGCCGCTCGCGCACACTTCATCCTGGCGCGTGCCGATCTGCTCAACGTTCACGCCGGCGAGTCGGAAGACGACGCCGAAAGAACCGTCGGCGAGGCAGTCGACCAGTTTCAAAAGACGCTCGCGACCAGCAAGGACCAGCGCCTGCTCGCCTGGTCGCATATCTACCTGGGCCGCGTGCTCGACCTCGAATGCAAACGCGACGAGGCGGTCGCGGAATACAAGGAAGCGCTCACGGTGCGCGACGGTCAGCAGGATACGCGGCTGGCCGCCGAGCGCGGCGTAAAGGCAGCGTATTCCGTGCCCGGCCAGGAAAAGTGCGACGATGATTCGGCCGACGACGAGCCTGCGGGCGCCGGGTCGCCGTCAAACTCCGGTTCGCCCTCGGGCACTGCAGCTCCGCCGGCAACCGGAACTTCAACGTCGAATTCCGGATCCCAGCAGCCGCAATAACTGCCGCGGATTTCGGATCGGTCAAATATCGACCATGGGCAAACAGTTAGCCGTTGGCGAACTCGAGACTGCTCTGGGGCATACGTTCAACCGCCCGGAAGTGCTGGTCCGCGCCCTCACGCATCGCTCACTTGCAAGCCAGCTTGCGCAGGAGAGCGGAAGTGAACACGCCGCCGCGGTGCTCCACAACGAGCGGTTGGAGTTTCTCGGCGACGCCGTGCTGAATCTCGTCGTCGCCGAGGCGCTTTTCGCGCTGCATCCGGAGTGGCAGGAGGGCGAGCTGACGCGCGTGCGGGCGCAGCTTGTAAGCCGCCAGCACATGGCTCTCGTGGCAGGTCATATCGGGCTGGGCGATCATCTTCGCCTGAGCAAAGGCGAGGAGCGCAGCGGACTGCGCCGCAAGACCACCGTGCTCTCTGATTCCATGGAAGCCGTCATGGGCGCGCTGTTCCTCGACGGCGGTCTGGAACCGGTGCGGGCCTTCGCGCGTACACATGTGATAGGCGACGCCGTTGCCGAACTGGCCGAACAACTTCGCTCCGGCGCGGCGCTGGGAAATTACAAGTCGGCCTTGCAGGAGCGGATGCAGGCAGCGCGCGCGGGTACGCCCGAGTATAGCGTCAAGAGCGAGAGCGGCCCGCCGCACCGAAGGAAGTTCGTTGTTGAGGTGCGGCTGAAGACAACGAGTGGAACTACAGGCGAGCCGCTGGCCCGCGGGTCGGGAAGCACTAAAAAGCGTGCAGAACAGGATGCCGCCCGGCGTGCGCTCGACCGGTTAGTGAAATCAGACCTGCTGCCGAAAGCTGAAGCCAACCTTCCCGCCGCGGGTGCTCTCGAACAGAAGCAGGGGGAGCCTGTAACTTCATGAGCAAGATTCTGGCCCGGATTCCCGTCGAAGACCGGAACCACATGGACCAGAACACTGTTCCAATAGAGACCACGGCTTCAGAAAACTCGCCAACTCCAGATCAGCAAACACCCAACATGAGCGCCTGGTATCGATTCCGGCTGCAACTGCCCACGCTACCTGAGGCGCTGGCATCGCTGCTGCGCACTGTGGTGATCGCGCTCTTCGTTCTCACTTTCCTGCTGCAGCCGTTCCTCATTCCCTCTGAGAGCATGGAACACACCTTGCTGGTGGGTGATTTTCTGCTTTTCAACAAGCAGGATCTGGCGCCTGCCGGCTCACTCAGCCGCTGGTTCATGCCTTACCGCGACGTACGGCGCGGCGACATCGTGGTCTTTCATCACGCCGATCCGCCGCTGCTGGTCAAGCGTGTTGTGGGCATTCCCGGCGACCGGCTGCGCATCGAGGACGGCCGCGTGCTGGTGAATGACGTGCCGCTCAACGAGCCCTATGCCGCCTATGAGCCGGCGCCGCCGGATTCGTTTCGCGATAACTTTCCCGCCAGAACCTACACTGACCCGGACGTCGATCCCGGCTGGTGGCGCCTGATGCAGAGCCTCACGCACAATGGCGAGCTGGTCGTGCCGCCCGGCGAGTACTTCGTGCTGGGCGACAATCGCAATCACAGCATGGATTCGCGCTTCTGGGGATTTGTGCCGCGGCAGGCCATCATCGCACGGCCTTTGATCATCTATTTTTCATTGCGCCGCCCGTCGAGTACCGATATACAACAGGGGACAGATGTCCAAGAGGCCGCAGATGATAGACTTGGACACGACAGCCAACTTTCGGCGCGGCTGGCGGCATTCGCCCGGTGGAAGCGTATCTTTCACGTGGTGCACTGATACCGGCGCGGCCGGAAACTTCCGCTGAGAGCGAAAAGGATGACAAAGACGACAAGATTGGCCTCGGAAAAGCCTGCTGAGGCCCAGCTCGAACCGCCCCGGACTGCCGATAGAGTTGAGGAAACACCCTTCGAAGCAATCGCCAGCATATGCTCCGTACTGGTGATCGGTCTCTATATTCTCACCTTCCTGGCGCAAAACTTCGTCATCCCTTCAGGCTCCATGGAAAACACGCTGCTCATCGGCGACCACCTCGTCGTAGACCGAATCAATCTGGCCCCGCCGGAGCACTGGTTCCCGCTGATGAAATACCGCCAGCCGCACCGCGGCGATGTAACGGTCTTCATCAAACCCGTTGCCGAGCCTGATCTCGATTCCGACGGCAAGCCGCAGTACCTGTACCTGGTCAAGCGGCTCATCGGCGTGCCCGGCGACCACATCCAACTACGCAACGGCATCGTCATCATCAACGGAGTCGCGCAATCGGAGCCGTACGCCCAGCCCACCACTCCCGACAATTTCAGCAACTTCCTCGACAACTTTCCCTCCGAGCCGCCGCCGGCGATTCCGCAGGTGCCCGACACCTGGCTCGATATCCAATTTCCAAACGACGTCGTCAATGGCGAGCTGGTTGTGCCCAAGGGCATGTACTTCATGATGGGCGACAATCGCCACAACAGCCTCGACTCACGCTACTGGGGATTTGTGCCGCGCGCCAACATCGTAGGCCGGCCGCTGTTTAACTACTGGTCCTTCGAGACGCCCGAATCCCAGTACGACCAGACCGGCATCGGCAACCAGATCGCCTGGATGGGCCACATCGTGCTGCATTTCTTCACCGGCACGCGCTGGTCGCGCACCTTCCACCGCATTCGCTGAGTATGCGCTCCTGCAGTAGCCGGCGCCGACTCTTCACGGCGCGCAGTGAGGCATTAGCATGGAAGGAGTGGATTCCTCCTTCGTCATGAAAGATGCCGCGCAGCCCACGCGACGCAAACTTAAAAAGCTTCCCCTGTTTCTTGCCGTAATCGGCGCGCTGCTGGTCCTGCTGGTTGTTCCTCCGCTCATCAGCATCGGGCATTATAAGAACCGCATTACCGGACTGATCTCCGCATCGCTCGGCCGGCCGGCCAGGCTTTCATCGGTAGAGTTGCGACTGCTTCCCTGGCCAGGCTTTGTGATGACCGACCTGAGCGTGGCCGAAGATCCTGCCTACGGCGCAGAGCCGGTTCTGCACGCAGACACGGTGCGCGCCGATATCCGCCTGCGTTCGCTGTGGCGCGGCAGGCTCGAAATCAGCAGCATCAGCGTGGACGACGCGACACTGAACCTGGTGCACGCCGCGCCCGGCAAGTGGAACCTCGATCCGCTCTTCCGCACCGCCGCAGCCAAAGCCGGCGCGCAGCAGGGCAGAACGCCGCTGCCGTATCTGGAAGCCACAAACTCCCGCATCAACATCAAAGATGGCGCAGAAAAATTGCCCTTCTCGCTGGTCGACACTGATCTCACCTTCTGGCAGGAGAATCCCGGCGAGTGGCGCATCCGGCTGCGCGGCCAACCCGCGCGGACGGACGTAGTTCTCGACATGGGCGACACCGGCATCGTGCGACTGGAAGCGAGCGTACGCAGCGCGCCCGCGCTGCACCTGGTGCCCGTGCATGCCGATCTCGATTGGAACGAGGCGCAGCTCGGACAGCTATCGCGTCTCGTGCTCGGCTCCGATCCTGGCTGGCGCGGCGACCTCACCGGCGAAGCGCATCTCGACGGCACGCCCGAGGCGGCGCACATCACCGCGCGCCTGCGCGCTACCGGCGTGCATCGCGCTGAGTTCGCACCCCCGTCGCCGCTCGACTTCGACGCCAATTGCAGCTTCGTCTATCACTATTCGCGGCGCGCCCTCGACAACCTTGCGTGCAACTCGCCCCTGGGCGACGGGCGGCTGCAACTGACCGGGGCCATTCAGGGCGGCGTCGCAGCGCCAAGCCTCACGCTTGAGCTGGACCGAGTGCCTGCCGCAGCAGGCCTCGACTTGCTTCGTACCATGCGCAGCGGCTTTGCCCCCGATCTCGAAGCAGGCGGGACTGTGAGTGGCAAACTGGCCTACGCAGCGCCTGCGAACGACGCTGAAATCATCAAGATTGGAACCGTCGAGCCAAGGCAGCGCGCCCACCCCGCGGCAAAGCAACCAAGTCCTGGCAAAGCTCCGCTCACCGGTAGCATCACCATCGAAGGCTTTACGCTGAGCGGAGGCGGCCTGAGCCAACCGCTGCGCCTGCCGCGGTTCGTGCTGGAGCCGGCGGAGCTGACCGCGGCGGCAACCGTTCCAACAAGCAATCAAGTCACACAGGCCCAGATTCTCGCCGGCACGGTGGCCATCCCCGCCGGCGGCGCTGCGCCGCTGGTTGTGACTGCACGCCTGGCGCCCTATGGCTACCAGGCAATCGCGCGTGGACAAGCGTCCATCCCGCGGGCAAGAGAGATCGCGCAGCTCGCCGGGCTTACTGAGGGCGATTTGCTTGCCGGTCTCGCCGGCGAGCCGCTTTCAGTAAACCTGACGGCGGAAGGACCATGGCTGCCGGTTGAACCTGCTCCCGCGCTCGAAGCGCCCGCGGCGCCTCCAATGCCGCCGTCCACCACGCAAACCGCACGAAAAACCGCGACCAGCCGCACCGCAGCAACCGAGCCTGCACGCACGGACCTGGCCCGCACGGATTTCGACCGCGGCATGCGGCCCGCGACCGACACCCTGGTGGGCACTGTTACGCTGCGCAACGCGAACTGGCGCGCAGATTACCTCGCCAACCACGTTCAGATCGCGCAGGCCACGCTACACCTTGGCGGCATGGCAACCGAATTCGACCCAGTCGTCTTTACCTACGGGCCGGTGAAAGGGACGGCCAGCATCACGCTGCCGGCAAACTGCGCGGCCCCCGAAAACGGCGCGCCAGAAGCCGCGGCGAAAAGCGCGCGGTCCTGCGAGCCGCAGTTTCAGGCGCAGTTCGCCTCGCTCAATGCAGCGACCCTCCAGAACGCATTCCTGGGCGCACGCCAGCCGGG
>JASIJW010000288.1:0-3584 GCA_030050035.1 Acidobacteriaceae bacterium
CGCGCTTTTCAGGCCGGTGAGCTCGAAGTCGTCGTCGCCACCATCGCCTTTGGCATGGGCATCGACAAGGCTGACATCCGAACCGTCATCCATGCCGGATTGCCCGCCACGCTCGAAGGCTATTACCAGGAGATCGGCCGCGCCGGCCGCGATGGCGCTCCCAGCCGCACCTACCTGATGCACTCCTATGCCGACCAGCGCACGCACGACTTCTTTCTCAATCGCGACTACCCGCCAATCGACCACCTCGGCAAGCTCTTCAAGCTTCTCTCCGTTGAGCCGCGCCCGGTCGACGACCTGCGCGATCACGCCATCGCGCGCCTCGGCCTGAGCGAAGAAGAGTTTGAAAAGGCGCTGGAAAAACTCGAGATTCACCTGGGCGCCCGCGTCGACTTCGGCGGCGCCGTCACGCGTGGCGGCGCGGAGTGGAAGAAAACCTACGCCGTGCAGGCCCAGTATCGCGCCGCGCAATTTGAGAAGGTGTTGCGCTTCACTTCCATGAGCGACTGCCGCATGGCCGCGCTCGTCCGCCACTTTGGCGACGACGAAGACGCCGGCCAGCCCTGCGGCCAATGTGACATCTGCGATCCTGCCGCCGCGGTCCTGCGCTCGTTCCGCCACGCCACGGCCGCCGAACGCGATCTCGCGCAGCAAATCGTCGAAGAGCTTCGCCCGCTCGACTATCTCGCCGCCGGAACACTCCAGCGCCGCCTCGATCCGGATGGTCGCATCACTCGCGATCAGTTCGAATCGCTGCTCGATGCAATGACCCGCGCCGGCATTATCGATATTGAAGAAGCGGAGTTCGAGAAGAACGGTGAACTCATCCGTTTTCGGAAGATACGGCTCACGGAGCAAGGCCTCGAAGTGCGGCGCGCCACTCCGCTGCCCCTACTGATCAGCGACGGTGTCGTAGCAGAATTTGCAGGCAAAGCTCCGTCACGCCGAACAGCAAAGAAACCATCAAAGCTGGAACCCAAAGAAAAACCAGCGCCTCTCACGCTAGCGGCAGAACAGCTCGCCCTCCAACTCAAAGAGTGGCGCGCCGCCGAAGCGAAGCGTCTTGGCGTTCCCGCCTACGTCGTGCTCCACGATCGCACCATGCAGGCCATTGCCGCCGCGCGCCCCACAACTCCCAACCAGCTTCTCGCTGTCGATGGCATGGGCCCGGCGAAGCTCGACAAATTCGGCGAGGCCATCCTCGCCCTCTGCCGCGCCACGTAGCGCGGACTCCTGAGCGGTCCCAGCGGCAGAGAAGTAGCGGCACCGCTTATTCCGCGGCTTTAGCGGCCAGTACTTCAACAACGGCGATGTTTTGCATCAATTCCGCTGGAATGCCGTGACGATCGCGCAGAAATTCCGGCGTGTTGTAAGAGAGCCAGGTCGCGCCCTGCGCATCTTCCCACACGAGAATCTTGAGCGGCAGGTCGATGGCAACGCTGGGGGCGGCCTGCATCAGCGGAGTACCGGCTTTGGGACTGCCGAAGATCAGCAGTTTCGTGGGACGCATCGACAGGCCGACTTTCTGCGCCTCGCCGCTGTGGTCAATCACTGCGAACACAGCTACGCCCTTCGCCGCTAAAAGCTGCTGGAGCTTCGCGACTGTTTCTTCAACTGACCCTTTGACTCGAAGAGAGGCGATCCCGTCGCCGGCCATGGGGAACCTCATTGATTCTCAAACGCGGCTGCAGCCTGAAATAGCAGAAAGCAAGAGTGAGCCGGGTTGAACAATCGTTAACAACCCAGCTCGCCAATTTGGAGGTCAAGCAGTGCGCTCGATTGTTACCGACTCCAGCACCACCGGCTTGTGCGGCTTGTCCTGCGCATTGCGCGCCACCTTCGAGATATTCACCACCACGTCCTGACCCTCTACCACTTCGCCAAATATGGTGTGGTTTCCGGTCAGCCACGGTGTCGGCGCAACTGTGATGAAGAACTGGCTCCCATTCGTATTGGGTCCAGCATTCGCCATTGCCAGCTTGCCGGGCTTGTCAAAGCGGTGCGGTGAGCCTTTTGTCTCATCCTGAAAGCGATACCCCGGTCCACCCATGCCGCTGCCCGCCGGATCGCCGCCTTGAATCATGAAGTCGGGAATCACGCGGTGAAAAATTGTGCCGTCGTACAGCTTATCGGTCGACTTGGCGCGGTTTACCGGGTGCGTCCACTCGCGCTTGCCCTCGGCCAGCTCGATAAAGTTCTTCACCGTCACCGGCGCATCCACCTCGAACAGCCGCACCGTTATCTTGCCCTCGCTGGTATTGAACACTGCATACGTTCCAGGAGAATTTGCCATATTCTGCTCCTCAAAAAATAGGAATTGTTCGATGAAAAATCTTGAGGTCCGAAACCTTCGAAACCAATCTGAGGACAAACCACGTTCTATTGCGGCGAAGCGGTTGGTGCAGGCGCAGCGGGCGCTGCCGGCTCTCCCGGCTGCAGCGGCGGCATTGGCTTGCCCTCCGGAACGATCGTCACTTTCTCGATCGTCACCGGCGACAGCGGTTTGTCGTTGCTGTCGCGAGGTACCCGCGCAATGGCCTTCACCACTTCCACGCTGGGATCGTCGCACTGGCCGAATAGCGTGTAGTTCTGGTCGAGCGAGGGATATGCCGCTTCGGTGATAAAGAACTGGCTTCCATTGGTGTTCGGTCCTGAATTAGCCATCGCCAACCGCCCCGGACGATCGAAGCTCAGATTCGAATCCAGTTCATCGGCGAACGTGTATCCGGGCCCACCCATGCCCGTGCCCAAAGGATCGCCGCCCTGAATCATGAACTCAGGAATCACGCGATGAAAAGTTGTTCCGTCATAGAGCGGCTTGTGGTGTTCCACCTTCTGCGTGGTCGGATCGGTCCAGTTCTTGCTGCCTTCCGCGAGCGCAATAAAATTCGCCACGGTGTTTGGCGCCTGCTTTTGATAGAACTGGCAGGTGATGCGTCCCATCGACGTGTCGATCACTGCAAATGGCCCGTTGGGAACGGTCGCCGCCTCGGGAGTCGCCGCAGGTGCGTCGGGCAGCTCTTCTGCCGGTTGTGCAGGCTTTTGCTGTTGCGGCTGCTGCGCCGTCACAGGCAGCCCCAGCAGCGCAAGGCAGGCCGCCGGCAAAACAACAACGCGAAACACGTGCACAAGTCTCATGCCGTTACTGAGGTTAAACTATGCGGCCACGCTGTTGCCACCTCTTGGTCCCCACCCCAGGGCGCTCTTGGCACCGCACCTTTGTTTTTGCGGCTTTGAAGGAGAATGACTCCAGTGCCGTATCGTATCTCCAGGAGGAAGAATTCCTGAATGAGAACTTTGCCTCGGTATCTCACTCTCGCGCTCTGCGCCCTTCTTTCGCTTGGCCTCACCTTTCCGCAGGCCGTCGCACAAAACGATAAGCCTGCCCCGGCAGCGGAGCAGGCCGCCGGCAATAAGTCCGGGGCAAACCAGAACGCCGCCGAAAGCGAAAAGCTCCCGCCGCTGCCTCCCGAAAAAAGCGTGCAGCAGACGATGACGCTCAACGGCAAAACGCTGCACTACACCGTCACCGTCAGCGCCTTCCCCTCGCGCGACAAGGACGGCAAAGTCGCCGGAGAAGTCGT
>JASIJW010000035.1:0-4798 GCA_030050035.1 Acidobacteriaceae bacterium
GGCCTCCTCGGCGGCTTCCATTTCAACGACCGCCGCTACGCCGACGACGACCTTACCCTCGGCTCCATCGACCCCTACCAGGTCTTCCGCATCTTCCATGAAATTCACTGGGCCTTGTCCGAAGGATCGCCCCAAGCCGTGGCCTACATGATCGACCAGAGCCATAATCTCAAGGGCAAGATGGAAGCCATGGTGCAGACGGTCGTCACCGCGCAGGAGCTGTATCTGAAGGCCGCGCTGGTGGACCGGGTGCAATTGGCCGCGCTGCAGCAAAGCTGCCACCTTGTAGCTGCGGAGGAGCTATTCCGCGGCGCCTTCTGGACGGATGTGAGGCCGCTCGTGCGCGAATGGCGCGAGGCCCGCGGCCTGCCCGCCGATCCGCTCAAAGCGCTGGCCGAAAGTGGCTACGTGGAGCGCATCACCCGAGAACGCGGCCACCGGCACACCACCGCCGGAAGCTACGCGTGAGCGGCGCAAGGCCTTTTGACGCCGGCGGCGAGCTTATTGCCGGCTGGGCGGCCTTGAAGGGCACGGGTTTTAGCCCGTACATGAGGCGTTGCGCAGCCGCGGGCGAATGTATCATGAGGAGTGAGTTTTTCCCGCGCCGAAGGCAAAACCTATGACTACGATGGCCACACCCGCTTCTCCCGCTCTCAAATTTCTCGAGGATCGTTGGGACTCCCAAGTCGCAGCCGGGCTCGACGAGCCGGAGCTGCTACGCTATCGCTCGAACCTGCTGGGGTCTGATCTTCGCCTCACCAACTTTGCCGGCGGCAATACCAGCTCAAAGGTCATGGACACGGACCCGCTGACCGGCGAGCCGGTCGAAGTGCTGTGGGTAAAAGGCTCGGGCGGCGACCTGGGCAGCATAACGCGGGCAGGGTTTGCCACGCTCTATCAGCAAAAGCTGCTGGCCCTCGAGCGGCGCTACAGGGGTCAGGAGTTCGAAGACGAAATGGTGGCGCTTTACGCGCTCTGCGCCTTCGGCGGCAACACCGTCGCCGCCTCCATCGATACCCCGCTGCACGGCTATCTTCCCTTCCCGCACGTCGATCACCTGCATCCGGACTGGGCCATAGCGCTGGCCGCCTCGGCAAACGGCAAAGCCAAAATGGAAGAGTTCAACCGCGAGTTCGGCCACTCGCTCGTCTGGGTTCCCTGGCAGCGCCCCGGCTTCGAGCTGGGCCTGATGATGCGCCGCGCGGTCGATCAGAACCCCGGCTGCGATGGCATCATCCTCGGCGGCCACGGCCTGTTCACGTGGGGCCAGACGCAGCGCGAGTGCTACCTGAACACGATCACCGTCATCGACCACCTCGGCCAGTTCATCGACCGCCACGCGCAGGCTAAAGGCAGGGCGCGTTTCGGCGGCGAAGTGGTTCCGGCGCGGCCAGACCGGCGCGAGCTGGCGATCAGGATCGCACCCTTTCTGCGCGGACGCGTTAGCTCGCAGCGGCGCTTCATCGCCAGCTTCAGCGATGCCCCCGACGTGCTCCAGTTCGTCGACTCGCTGCATGCGCGCGAGCTGGCATTCCTGGGCACAAGCTGCCCGGACCATTTCATCCGCACCAAGATTCGCCCGTTGTTTGTGCCCTGGGCGGCCGAAGAAGGCCTCCACGCGCTGCGCCAGCAGATCGAGCTTTCGCTCACCGAGTATCGCAAGCAGTACCGCACCTACTATCGCACCTTCGCCACGCCCGACTCGCCTGCCATTCGCGACGCCAACCCTTCGGTCGTGTTGATTCCCGGCATGGGCATGTTCAGCTTCGGCAAGAACAAGACCGAGGCCCGCATTATCGGCGAGTTCTACACCAACGCCATCCACGTCATGGAAGGCGCCTCGCTGCTGAGCGAGGGCGACGCAAAGGGAACAGTGCCTCGCCCCACGGACAAGGACCCGTCCGTGGGGACCCCGGTGCCGCAGTGCCGGCCCGGACTCGATCCCAGCAGCTTCAAAGTCTTCACCAATTACGTTGCGCTGCCGGCCAGCGAGGCCTTCCGCATCGAATACTGGGCCCTCGAAGAAGCCAAAATCCGCCGCCAGCCTCCGGAAAAAGAGCTCAGCCGGCGCGTAGCCATCATCTTCGGCGGCGCCAGCGGCATCGGCCGCGAAGTAGCACGGCTGGCCGCGGCGCGCGGCGCGCACGTGGTGGTTGCCGACCGCGATGCCGAGGGTTCGGCCCGTGTAGCGGCGGAGCTGGCCACACTCGGCTCGGCCGAGTTCAACGCCAGCGTAGGCGTCGATATCCGCAACCGCGAATCGATCAGCAAAGCACTCGACGTAGCCATCGCTGCCTTCGGCGGCATCGACATCCTGGTCAACACGGCCGCCATCTACCCGTCGAGACCAGAAGGAGATCTGCCTGACTCCGTCTGGGCCACCACGCTCGACCTGAACGTGACGGCGAATTTCTTCCTGGCCACCGAAGTCGCAAAGACTTTCCGCGACCAGGGGCTGCACGGCAACATCGTCTTCACCAGCTCGGCCAACGCCGTGGTGCCCAAGAGCGGAAGCGAAGCCTACGACGTGAGCAAGGCCGCGCTCTCGCACCTCATCCGCGAGCTGGCAATGGGGCTCGGGCCCAATATCCGCGTCAACGGCATCAGCCCGGCCACCGTAGTCAAGGGCTCGGCCATGTTCCCGCGCGAGCGCGTGCGCATGTCGCTCTTGAAGTACGACATTCCCTTCCAGGACTCGTTCAGCGACGAAGAGCTGCGTAGCCGTCTTGCGGCCTTCTATGCCGAGCGCACGATCACGGGCAAGGAGATCATGCCGGCCGATTGCGCCGAGGCGATTCTGTTCCTCGCCAGCCCCCGCGCCCGCTGCACCACCGGCCACGTGGTCCCGGTCGACGGCGGCCTCTCCGACGCCTTCCTGCGGTAAACCATGGGGCCTTCAGGCCCGGAGAAGCCTCGCAGCGCCGGAGGACCAATCAATTGGCCAGCGCAGCCCGTGGTTCGGGCAGTATCCGCCCGGGAAGCCGCAGCAGCCTGCCGATTTCTTCCGCCGGCATCGGCTTGGCGAACAGATAGCCCTGTCCGTAGCGGCATCCGAGCTGTTGCAGCAACTCGTACTGAGCAAGGTTTTCGATCCCCTCGGCAACGACGTTCATGCCCAGCACGCGCGCCAGCTCGATGATCGTCCGCACAATCTGCAATGCCTGATCGCCCTCGGTCATGCGCGAAACAAACGACCGGTCGATCTTGAGAACGTCGAAGGGGAACTGGTGCAGATGATTGAGCGAGCTGTAACCGGTGCCGAAATCGTCCATCAGCAGCGAAACGCCCAGCCGCCGCAGGTTGCCGAGCACTTCCATCGCGGTCGGCGCGTCAGGAATGAGGCTGGACTCCGTCATCTCCAGGCCGAGCTGGCGGCTGGAGATGCCAAACCGGCTCAGAAGTTCCTGAACGCGATCGGCCAGCCCTTCGCGGGCAAACTGCCGCGCGGAAAGGTTGACACAAACGCGCAGCGAGTGGTGGCAAAGGTCTTCGTCGCACCACCGCTGGATCTGGCTGCAGGCTTCGGCCAGGCCCCAGTCGCCGATCGGCAGAATCATGCCGCATTCCTCGGCATAAGGGATGAACTCCATCGGTGAAACCAGGCCCCGGTCAGGATGACGCCAGCGGATAAGCGCCTCGAGGCCGATGATCCTGCGCGTGGAGAGTTCGATCTCCGGCTGGTAGTAGAGCACAAACTGGCGCTGGTCGAGAGCGCGGCGCAGATCGGGGCGTCGCGGCCATTGCCGAGCTGCATTTCTTGGCAGCATGCCCTGCTCGCGTGCGCTGTGATTCTGCAGGATGCGGCGCAGGCGTCGCAGTTCAAGTTGGCCTGCGACCATCTCTGCCAGGCTTTCGAGCATGCGGAGCTGATCGACGGTCATCGGGCAGCGCGGCTGCTTGCCGAAAATAGTGAGGCACCCCGAGATATTGCCGCTCGTGCTGCGGATCGGCGCGCTGGCGAAGGATGCGACCGGTACGCCTTGCGGCAGGACGGTCTTGCCGAAGAAACGTTCATCGGCCGCGATGTCGGGCACGATGACCGGTCCATCTTCGCTCAGCACCAGATCGAAGATCGAATGATCCGAGCGCGGCAGCTCGCGCACCGGCTCGCCCCAGTGCGATTTCACCCACACGCGGCCTTCGTCGGCAAAGCCTAGAAGGACGATATCGGCGTGAAAGTAATCGGCTGCCAGGCGCGTGATGGCATCGAAGCTCGGGTCCTGCGACGCATCGAGGATCTCCGCGCAACGGGGCTGTTCCAGCCGGGACTGCTGCTGGCGCGAGAAGCTGTTCTGCTGTACAGCGGTTTCTGCCATCCCTGTGTGCGTCATGGTCGCTTAAGCCTTGTAGTTACTCGCCACACCCGGAGGGAATGGTTTTTGCGGCGATTTGATGCAATCAAAATTGAGCGGGATGTCCGTGATTTCAGACAAGTGTCTTCCTTGAGTCCCCGCGGCAAAGCCGAAGAAGCCTGGCCGGCCTCCACAATCTGCTTATCGGAGCGCATCGCGCGGGCATGAGATTGCGCGAGACCGTTGACCGCAGGGTTAAACTCAAAATCTCCATTAAACGATTGATTATAAATACCTTATATGTTGCTCCATTTTGGCACCTGGGCGTTGGCAAGGGAGAGATTCCGTCTCGCCACACTCAGGAATTCTGGTTTCAATCGGATCAAACAGGAATTCAGCGCTGGAGCACTGGCCGATTCCGCTCACGGCACTGCGCTCGATGCTCAAGTGGCTTGAGCAGTCGAAGACTCAAGCCAAATGATCCGGTTCTCCGTTGATCCGGTTCT
>JASIJW010000289.1:0-2856 GCA_030050035.1 Acidobacteriaceae bacterium
TTCGACGTTGTTCTGAACCAAGGCCCCTTCCCTCGACCGGCATTACCCGGCGTCCTCAGTACTGCGGGCCTTTCCGCCACCCCACTGCGCCCGGCCTGTCCGTCGCCGGCTTCCGGTTGGTCAATGCGCTTGACCACGCATGGGGCTTCCCGTGTTGCATCGGCCTTCCTCTTGTATGCATGCTGTCGCCATTACCCCGGTGGAACCACAAGATGCGCCTTCCGTTCTCTTCCCTTGCAGTAGCAGCCTTCCCCGAAATTTTGGCGGGTCGGCTTCCACATCACGTCTTTCGAGGCCTGCTCAGCGTTTACTCACGTTACGGCCTGCATACTCGCCAAGTCACTTACATGACCCTCTACACCGGAGGCTTCAACCGCTTCGTTACCTTCACGGCTGCTCCGATTGCTACCGGCTGGAACGAAAGTTGCCGGGCGGGATTCGCACCCGCAGAAAAGCCGCGCCTTCGCACGGCGCACAAAATACTGTACGTTATCGCTCCTGCAGATCCGCCCAACGCCAGCGTGATTCGGTCCAGGGCCGCAGACAACCGACACGTCTGGCGGCTATGGCGCCCAACTATGTTTGGAAGACAGTCGGTGAAGATGCGCTGTCCGGAACCTTCGATCGTGCAGAAGTAACGCCGGACACGAGTTCGATCCGCAGGGTGATGCCTTCCCAGGGCAGATCGGCCAGTTCAGGCCTATACCGGTCGTAAACCCGCCGCGAATGCAGACCGCATGTGAGACAGCAGCTCTTGTCCCCGATTGATCGCAAAACCATCACAAGTTGGCCTCGTCCATCCGTTCTCAGTTCATCTCGGACCACTTCTCCGGCATCAGGAACTAGCGTTCAGCTTCTCATCGTCTATACCAGGGAAGTCGCCAGAACTGCACCATTCTCGCCGGAAAGCGTAGCCCAGGGGAGTGTCACCAAATGTGCCGAAGAACCCCGACAAGAATGCCAAAATCAGTCCCGCACCGGGAACTTTCTATAAAGAAAACCGGATTTCCATCACTAGGCCATTGGGTGCCTTCTTCGCGGTGGCAAGCTGACACGTTTCTTCAGCTCAGTCATGGACTTTGCGCGTGGCTCTGCCATCACGCAGCGGTGAACTCGAATCCACTGCACATTGCCGCTCACGTCCTCGATGCACAACTGCATTTGTAACGCCGGCGCAACGCCGTAATCATTGGGCCGCTGATGCCACCCACAAGTAGCCAAACCAACCCGGCCCCGAAGCGCACTATTGCTCCATGAGGAGCGCAACTGAGCGTGGCGGAACACTAATGCTGCCACCGCAAGCAACAGGGTCGGGACTCTCCGGGCTCGCACACAACAAACGCCGCCCCATCGAATCATCGATGGTCACACTCGCACTTATCGACTTCTCTCGATCGTCATTGGTCACGACAACAGTGTGCCTTCCGTTCGCTTGACGAAATACTGAATAGTCACGATATCGCTGACCCGCAACCGTCACAGTCACCTCTAAGGTATCTTGAAACTCCGATTCCCACAAATAATCGCTGTATCGTGTTCTCAAAGCATCCACTGTCTTACCATATGCCATCGTCAGCGGAAAGTCATCAAGATTACCTTTAAAATTGAAGGGCTCATAGCTAAGAATATAGCGATACATCAGGGCGCGGTTGATCATCTCTCGATCGTCGAAACCGGTCACGGCAATCATAACTGGCCGAAAGGGAGAAATATAGCGCTCCACAGGGATATGTCCATGGCTAATGCGGAAGTAAGTCAGCGAATACATTTCCTCGATCGTATCCTCTGGCGCTTCTCCTGCAAACAGGAAGTTGCTCTCACCAATCGACTCGCTGACAAGATGACGCAATCTCCCGGCTAAGGCAATATCCCCAGCCCACAGGGTAGCCGGTACGTGGTGGCCGTGTTCTTTCGAAAAGCACAATTCCACGCCCTGATGCTGCTCCACCTCGTCATAGAGAAATCCGCTGCCGCCAAGGTCGAGCAGTTTCTGAAACTCACGCGAAACGATATTGCGCCATCGTGCGTCGCTCGTACAGGCAGCCGCAAACCTCCGAACGTTAACACCTGCCAGCTGTTCTGGAGTCTGGTATCTATATCCCCCGCCGGGATAAATATCCCCAAAGGGATCTGTAGCCATGTACTTAAAGAGTTCCCTCTTATACCAGTCCGTGGTGATGTCCGCCCACGGATATTTTGCAAACAGAACAACGCGAACACCCATCTTCTGAATTTGTTTGATCGCCTCTCTTAGCTCATTCTTTGTTCCCAGCCGCAAATCGACATCGTTGGAAGGATTTCCACGATCTTGACCGCCCTTCGTCCATCCCACCAACTGTATGGCCGCAACACCATGGTCACGCGCCTGCTGCGCTCGTTTCGGCAAATCTACATAGCGAGTGCGCAGGTCGTCCTCTGATGAATTGATTTGAAGCTGTTGCCATGAATGCACTTTTGTGGCCCACTCGGGCATCGCTAAAGGCCTAAACCACGTCGTCCTCCAGCGCTTATATTCGTCCACGCCACTATGCCAATCTCCGCTATACGGTGCGAGCACGACCGGCGCCAACGCGCGCGTCTCGCCTGGATTTACAAACGCGAAGTGCACAGCCTCCATCGAGCAGCAAACTGGGTGGCCACTTATCTCTGTAGCAGGTGGAGTTAGGCTACTCCATGAATTCTCAAATCCAGGTTTCAACTCAAACAAGTATTTCACGACATTCGTGCCACTATGATCGTGCGACGCCACATAGAGTCCGTGATCGGAAGTAGATATAAGTACAAAGCGGCCGCCCAACATCATGGTTGGATAATTCGTCCCAAAATATCCCGCATTTCGAAAGGAGGGAGCGATGA
>JASIJW010000290.1:0-12657 GCA_030050035.1 Acidobacteriaceae bacterium
TCACTTTCGAAAAGGAGCCTCGAAGCGCGACTCCGTCTTGAGTTCATGGCCGGCGCCCTCTTCAGTCGCCTGAACGGCCTTGACCGCCAACGTTGGAGAGAGCAAGCAACTGACACGGAAGGCGGTCAGATCGGGACCGGAGGACGCGTAGAACAACTTGCCCACTACTGAGATGTCGTAGCGTTCCGCCTTCATTCCGGCAACCTTCACACCGGGCAGATACCACGGCGATACACCAAGCGTGATCTCATTGACGCCGGTTGTGTAAGCGTAGCTATGGTCGAAGCCTTCTCGATTCAGCTTCTCCCGAGCCGCCTTTAAACAGACATCGTCTGCCTGCGTCTGCCCGGCCGCAGTATGGATGCCGGGCGAGAACTGCTCTGGGCGAACCAGGCGCCAGAATGAATCTTGCTGGAAACTCTGCGAGGCCAGCTCAAATAATCCCGTGTCCTCTTTCACGCGGCACTCAATCAGTTGGGGAATAATTCCGTCCAGTGCGATGAAGGTAGCTTCTGGATGGGCGGCTCTGGTTCTATTTACATAGTCCTGATCGATCAAGAACGGGACCGTTTTCTTCACGCCGGCTCTTTTTGCGCAGAGCGCCTCCTTTGCCGGATCGTTTTGAATTGAGCTGTTAGGAACCATCTGGCCGTTTGCAACCATGGATGCGAAAAACATTGAGCCGGCGAAGACAAGTAACCCCCGAATCATTCTTGGTACCTCCCACTAGTTAACCGCAAGACCCTCGCGGGCGCAGCGATTGTTGGCTGCAAAGAGATTACCTGCAGAATCGTAAAATTGCCGGAAGATCTGACTCCGTCGAGTGGAAGCGCAGATTTTAGAACGCCGGGCAGGCAGCGGGCAGGCTGGCAGAGGAAATCCCTTCGCAGAGATTGTTGTTTACAGTCAGGTTGCCATTTCCGTCGAGCGTTACGGTCCAGATGGTGTCGTAGTCCTCGCCGTTCCAACCGGGGACAGTTGGCGCGCCGCCGTTTGGATAATAGCTCGATACCAGCGCCTGGACTGTCGTTGGGATGTGCAGGTGCTCCCACGTGAGCAACACGCTCTGAGAAGAGAACTGACCGCCTGTGAAGAAGAAGTCGCTCACCTGCGTTGCCGGCTGTGGCGGTTCTTGCGCGTCGAGTTCAACGCTCGCGACCAGATAGTAAGGCAGATCATTGGCGATGGCATAGGGTTCTGCCGTCAATGCGGGTCTCACATAGGACCAGTCGGAGCGGCCTGAGGCGCTTAGGGTACCCAGATGGACCTGAGCAGGGTCGATCGAATAAACCACTTGTGGGCTGATCTTGCCTTGCAGGGCGTTGGGAAGATCGAGCGCACGCCATTGGCCCGCGCAAATGTAGTTGCCGTCGTCCCAGTTGGACTCTGGATGCGCTTCCGCGTGGCGAATGATGTAGACAGTCTCGTTGGTATTGATGCCGGAGGGAATCACGGCGCCGCCCACGCCGCCGGTTACCTTAATGCTGAATGGCGTGGCCGCGCATGAATTGCCGGAGGACACCGGGGAGGGTAGCGCGGGGTATGCGGAAGGCGGATTCAAGTTGCTATTAAACGTGACAAGGCTTGCGCTTCTCGTCGGAGCAGGAGTAATTGAAATCGCATAGATGGAATTCGGTCCGGCATAGGCGGTGGGAAGGTTGAGGTTGAGCGAGTTACTACGATTAATATTGGCGAGGAGTGTGCTGACGAGCTCCCAAGGCGCCGAGAAGACATAAAAGCCGGGCGCGTTTGCTGTGATGATGCCGTTTAGCAGGGATTCATTGTCTCCGGCCTGATCATCGAAATCGAGACCCTGGCAACTTGGGCATTGAATCAGCGGCGCAGCCACTCCGCTGGGCGGGGTCACCGGCAGAGGCGCATAGGACGCGTTGATTGGAAAACTGTTCCCGGAGAATGAAGGTCCGCCGCCTGCGTTAATGGATAACGTGATGGTGTTAAGAAGGGCGAACTGCTGAATTGTTTGAAGGGCTACGAGATCGGGGAAATTGTCCGGGGCTTGCAGATGGGTCATTGGTTCGAGCGCATAGATGGCGGTCACATTTTTGCCGCCGAGCACGCTCTGTTGAAGATAAGCGCCGAGTTGCAGCGACCGGTTCAGGCCCTGGTCGGTGAGGTTTGCGGTTTGCGCGTTGACATCGCCGGAGGCCTGGTAGGCCAAATCATCGCTTACAACAAAGATCAGGTTGATGTTGGCGCCGTTCAACGGCGGGGGAGTTGAGCCGCCCGATTGAGCCGGGCCGGAAGAGACAGTGAGATTGACAGCCGATCCGGCGTTGACTTGGGCTCCGGCTGCAGGATTTTCTGCGATCACAACGCCGGCGGGCACGGTGTTGCTGGATTGGACGGTTACCGTCCCCACTACCAGGTTTGCGCTCGTTATATCGGTCGTCGCCGCTGACTGCGTTTGTCCCACAACGTTGGGAACGGTCACCTGACTTGACGACTGACCTGGAGATGAGGAGTTGGGAGCTGAGCCGCCAGAGCCAGCTCCCAAGGATCCTCCGCAACTTGTGAGCAGTGTCGCGGCAAAACCGAGCACACATGCATATCGCAGAGCTGATCCTGGTAATTCCATATGCACACTGCGGTAGGATGCGGACGGCGCCGGGTTTGGCTAGAGAAGGAAATACGTAATTTTCCTGACAACCGACGATCGGCGCCTTGCGACCAAGGAACGGCCGAATGGCCATAACAAAAAAGGGCCGCTCGTTCTGAGCGGCCCTTTTTGTCATGCACGGTCTGGCTTAGAACGTGGTTGAGATTGTTAACCGGAAGGTTTTGCGGGGTTCGCGGAAGACGTATTGTGAGCCGTAGGCCTGAATGGCTTCGCCGTAGGTGAAATCGCCGGCGCCTCCGGGCGGGAACATGTCGCGGGTGATGAGCGAGGCCGAGCAGCTCAACTGGTTGCGGCCGGAGCCGGGCTCGTTGCAGTACGGCCGCTCGTAGAGGCGCAGCGGGTTGTAGGCGTAGTAGATGCGGAACGGCGCGTTGATGATGGGCATGAGCACGCCGAGCTCGGCGCCGGTGGACATGCGCGGCACGAAGTTGGTGCCGGCGACGGGTAGGATGTTCTGCTTGAAGCCGACCTGTGAGCCGGTGATGGTGCTGAAGCAGGAAACCACGCCGCTTCCCTGATTCTGCAGAGACTGGCAACCGTAGAGCGGAGCGGTGAGCGAAGCGAAGCCCTCGGGGCTCTGCTTGAGCTGGCCGTGATTGGTCGCCGTATCGATGCCGAAGTCGTCGAAGAGGGAGAACGTGAACGGGCCGACGAGCGGAATGCGGTATTCGAGGTTGGTGGTCAGGTTGGCATCGCCGCCGATGGAGGCAATGCCGTAGACGGGCAGCGGCACCTGAACGCAGGCGGTGTTGGCCTTGTTCGAGGGCTGCGCCGAAACGCAGCTTCCATCGGGGTTGTCGAGCTGGAAGTTCACGCGCGTGGGCACGTAGCCATATGGCGTGGCGCTGCGGATATCGAAGCCGCGCAGGTCGTTTTCGCCGCCGGAGTAGATGCGGTTGTTTGGCGGGGCGACATCGCCGCCGTAACCCTGCACATACTGCAACTGCGCGCGGATGCCCAGTACGTTGCGCCCGTTCGCACTGGGGATGAGGTAGTGCACGGGGATGTAATTCTTGTATCCCACCAGTGGCGAGATGTAGCGCACATCGCCCCACAGGCCCGAGGCCTGGAAGACCGCGGTGTACTGCTTGCCGGTGCGCGGGCGCAGCGGATTGCTCACCGTGTCATACATGTAGCTGAGCGAGATCTGGCTGTTCACGATGCCGGCCAGCGGATTCGATCCCTGGATGCCGGAGCGGAAGGCAATGGTCTGGAAGAACGACTGCGAGGCCGTGCTGAAGGCGGTGATGGTGGAGCGGGTCCAGGAATAGGTGAAGCCTACGCGCTGGAAAGCATGACGGCGCAGCGGATAGCTGATGGAGTAATTGAATCCGTCCGACGCCTGGTTGTAGTTCTGCGTCAGCGACTTCTCGGCTGCCGAAAGGTTCAGCGAAGCGCCGGTAGTGGTCTGGTAGTTTTTGGCCGAGTTGTAGTCCGTTTTGTTGTTGAAAATCTGGAAGCCCATCTGGATGGGGCGATTGCGGAAGTAGGGCTGCGTAAAGCCGAAGAGGAACTGGCGGCTGATGGAGCCCAGGTTGCCCTGCAGGCTGAGGGTTTCGCCCAGGCCGAGGAAGTTGTTGGTTTGGTAGTTGACGCCGATGAACGCACCCTGAAGGCCGCTGACGCCTCCGTTCATGCCGATGGAGTTCTTACCCTTTTCCTTGACCTTGAGGAGCAGCTCGACGGTGCCGTTGTCCGGGTCCTGGTGGGCTTCGGAGTCCTGATCGACCTTGAGCGGCTCGAAGTACTCGAGCTGGTTGAGGCGGAGCAGGCTGTACTCCCAGAGCTGGGAGTTGTAGATCTGGCCCTCGTCGAGCAGCAGCTCGCGGCGGATGACGCGGTCGCGGGTGACGGTGTTGCCCGTGAACTCGATGCGCGAGACGTAGAACTGCTTGCCCTCGTCGATATCGATGTTCATCGAGACGGTGTGCTTCTGGTCGTCGTAGGAAAGGTGCGGAATGGCGCCAACGTTGATGTAGCCGGACTGGCCGTAGGCCTTCTTCAGGTTGTCCAGGCCCTTGCCGATGTCCGTCGCGTTGAACCAGTCGCCATCCTTGATGGGGAAGGTGGCGCGAAGAGCCTTCTCGTTGGTCACGAACTTATTGCCGCTGAAGGTGATGGTGCCGAGCCGGTAGCGGTCGCCTTCTTCGATGGGCAGCAGAATGTCGATGCGCTTGCCCTTGTTGGGGCGGAAGGTGAACCAGTTCAGGCCGCCCTGGTCGCGGATCTGGGTCTTCGGCTCCTCAACCGCGGCGTTGGCGTAGCCCTTGTCGCGGTAGGCCTGGCGGACGCGCTCGGTGTCTTCCTCGAGCTTGGAGGCGTCGAAGGTCTGCGGGAACAGGTCCTCGAAGATGATCGAGTAGGGAATGCCGATGGGCTTGAGGTTCTTCATCGAGCGGCGCAGGTAGAGCGCGCCCAGGTGCTCGTTGCCGGTGAACTTGATGTTGCCGACTTTGACGACCGGGCCTTCCTTGATGTTGAAGTTCACCTGCACCGAGGCCGGCGGAATGGTCTTGACCTCGGTCTTGATGGTGGCGAACTGGTGGCCGTGCTCGGCGAGCATCTCCTTGAGCACCGTCTCGGCGTGCTTGATCTTGGTGGGATCGTACTGGCTTTCGACCGAGAGGCCGACCTTCTCCTTCTTGAAGCGGTCGAGCACGTCGGACTGCGTGATGCTGTTCATGCCGTGGTAGTTGATTTCGCGGATATTGGGCTTTTCGCGAACGAAGATGTTGAGGATGATGCCCTTTTCCGTCTCTTCGCGCTCGATGCGCAGATCCTCGAAGTAGCCGGTGTTCCAGAGCGAGTTGAAATCGCGCTCGATGGAAATGGGATCATAGACGTCGCCCACGTGGGTGAACAGGCGGGCGAGGATGGTCTCCTTGGGAATGCGCCGGTTGCCGATGACGCGGATCTGGTCGATGGTCTGCGACGGCTGGGCCTGATCCTGCGCCTGGTCCTGGGCAGCAGCATCCTGCGCGCGGGCTGGCGCAGTGAACGCGCCCAGCGCAACGAGCAGGGCAACGCCGGCCAGGCTTGCGCTGCGCTTCGCCTTCGCGATTCCGCAGGCGGAAAGCAGCCCGAGGGAACTGCGGTGATTGCCGATGGAAGTGTGCTTAATCTTCACCGGGCTGGAGCCCTGCGGCGAGCACAAGTACTGGTGCGGTCCATGGTTCTGCTTCACGGGAAAAATATGCACACCCTCAATTGCTGAAAAAATCCGTCTTGCTACGGAAAATCTGATTATATTGGACGGCGCTCACCCCGCCCAACCGCATAACGCGGACCAATTCGGGGCAGATCGTCTCGGGTTCTGAACCCCCAGCCGATGCCATGGCGCCAATTGACGCACGGACCGGAGCCCGCCATGCTCCGATGGCACGGCGAAACCTCCGTGCCAAAGCGCGAACAGCCACAATCGGCGCAAACATCCGGCTCCCTGGAACCCTTTGACAGTCTACCGGAGCGGACCCGGGATTGAGGGCGAGATGGGTGGTGACCGAGGCCGGCTCCGTACAATTGAGCAGGTCCGATAAGCAGGTCCGATGAGCAATTCCGATCCCCGGCCGATTGCCCAATCCGTTTACGAGTTCTCGGCTCCGCTGCTGGATGGGCGCGACGTTTGTCTCGAAGAATTTCGCGGGCAGGTGTTGCTGATCGTCAATACGGCCAGCCAATGCGGCTTCACGCCGCAGTATGCGGGATTGGAGACGCTGTATCGCGCCTACTCGAATCGCGGCTTGGTAACGCTTGCATTCCCGTGCAACCAGTTCGGCCGGCAGGAACCGGGCGATGCGGGTGCAATCGGACAATTCTGCGCGCGGAACTTTGGAGTGACCTTTCCCGTGTTCGCGAAGATCGAAGTAAACGGCCCGCGTGCGCATCCGCTGTACCGCTTCCTGAAGAGGCAAAAGCGCGGCGGACTGGGATGGCTCACCGGAGGACGGATCGGCTGGAACTTCACCAAGTTTCTGGTAGGGCGCGACGGCGCGGTCGCGGAGAGATTCGCCCCGTCCACGCGTCCCGAGTCACTGGAGCCCGCAATCGAGAGACTGCTCGCATCCGCTGGGTGATCCTGCCGGCCAGACACGCGGGATTAAGGCGGCAGAAGCCGAGGCGAGGCGATGAGGAGCGGCGATGCGGAGTGTGGGCGCGGCTAAAGTACTTCGCGCGGCTCGGTTGGCGCAACGGGCGGTTGCAAAAAAAGTATCTTTTTGAGCAGCAGGAACGTCCTTAAGACGAGGGAAGGTTTGCCTGCGGAGCATTTGCCGGTCTTTCTCATTCAACTAAACTAATACTTTCGCACTGGATATTTGGTTTGAAGGCGGCGGACGAGCGAAATCGGCCTTGAGTCCATGCCCCTGGGAACCGGCGTTGAGGCAAGCACTCTTCCTGACCCCAGAAGACCAGTCCAGATAACCGGGCCGTATCCCGGACTCCGGGAGCACGGCGAGGAGCGAGTGCCAGCTTATGATGTGGATTGTTCGGGTTGCGCTGAGACGGCCTTACACCTTTGTCGTCTTTGCGCTTTTGATTCTGATCCTGGGCGTGTTTTCCATCGAGTCCATGCCCACGGACATCTTTCCGAACATCGACATTCCTGTGATCACGGTGGTCTGGCAGTTCAGCGGCCTCTCTGCCGACCAGATGTCCAAGCGGATCATCTTTAACGCCGAGCGCGGCCTCACGGTCACCGTTAATGACATCGATCATATCGAGTCACAATCGCTGGTGGGCGTCGGCGTCATCAAAGTATTCTTCAAGCCCCATGTGAATATCGGCGAGGCCGTCGCCCAGGTGACGTCGATCAGCCAGGTTGAGCTGCGAAGCATGCCGCCGGGCACGTTTCCGCCGTTCATCATCCAGTACAATGCGTCGAGCGTGCCGATTCTGCAGCTCGGCTTGTCCGGCCAGGGGCTCAATGAGCAGCAGTTGAACGACCTGGCGACAAATACTATCCGCACGCAGCTGGCGACGATTGAAGGCGCGCAGACGCCGTACCCGTACGGCGGCAAGATTCGCCAGGTTCAGGTCGACCTCGACCTGCCGGCGCTGCAGGCCAAGGGGCTGTCACCCTCCGATGTGGTCAATGCCGTCGCTGCGCAGAACATCATCGCCCCCTCGGGCACGATCAAGATCAACCGCTTCGAGTACCAGGTGGAGACCAACTCCGCGCCGACGGTTCTCAACGAGTTGAACAATATGCCCATCAAGGCGGTCAACGGTGCGGTCGTCTATATCCGCGACGTGGCGCACGTGCGCGACGGCTTTCCGCCGCAGACCAATATCGTTCGCGTGGACGGCCGTCGCGCGGTACTGATGAACGTGCTCAAAACGGGCTCGGCGTCTACGCTCGACATCATCAGCCAGGTTCGCCAGAAGCTGGCTTACATCAAGGGCGAATTGCCGCCCGAGCTGCAGATCAGCGCAGTATCCGACCAGTCGATCTTCGTGCGCGCCGCCATCAACGGCGTGGTGCGCGAGGCGATCATTGCCGCCTGCCTGACGGCGGTGATGATCCTCATTTTTCTGGGAAGCTGGCGCTCGACGCTGATCATCGCAGTTTCGATTCCGCTTTCGATTCTCTGTTCGCTTACGCTGCTCTACGCGCTGAACGAGACGGTCAACATTATGACCCTCGGCGGCCTGGCGCTTGCCGTCGGCATCCTCGTCGACGACGCAACCGTCGAGATCGAGAACATCAACCGCAATCTCGAAGAGGGCAAGGAGATCGAGCAGGCCATTCTCGATGGCGCCGCACAGATCGCCACGCCGGCGCTGGTTTCCACGCTCTCGATCTGCATTGTCTTCGTGCCCATGTTCCTGCTGAGCGGCGTGGCGCGCTACCTGTTCATGCCGCTGGCCGAGGCTGTGGTTTTCGCCATGCTGGCCAGCTATCTGCTTTCGCGCACCGTGGTGCCCACCATGGCCCGCTACCTGCTCCATGAGCACGACGCAGCCGAGATGGAGCGCAGAAAGTCCAGCCGCAATCCGCTGACGCAGTTTTATCTCGCCTTCGAGACACGATTCGAACAGATGCGCCACGGTTATACGCGGATACTCACTGTCTGCGTCGATCACGCGGGGTTATTCCTGATTCTCTTCGTGGCTTTCGCTGCCGCATCGGTGCTGCTGCTTACGCCGTGGCTTGGCCAGGACTTTTTCCCCTCCGTCGATGCGGGACAGTTCAAGATCCACGTGCGCGCCCACACTGGCACGCGCATCGAAGAGACTGCGGCACTCTGCGATCGCATCGAAGCCACTATCCGCTCGCAGATTCCACCCAACGAGCTGGTCACGATCCTCGACAATATCGGCCTGCCCAACTCATCGCTGAACCTTTCCTACTCCACTTCGGCGCCTGTGGGCCCGGAGGACGCGGATATCCAGGTGCAGCTCGCCGAGGATCACCACCCCACACAGCAATACGTGGAGCGTATCCGGCGCGTGCTGGAGCGGGACTATCCGGGCGTGCTGTTCTACACAGCGCCGGTCGACATTGTCACGCAGATCCTCGACTTCGGCCTGGCTGCTCCGATCGATCTGCAGATCGTCGGCAATAACCTGCCGGCCAACCACGCGCTGGCTGAAAGAGTGCTTGACGAGGTCCGTTACGTCCCTGGCGCTATCGACGCCCGCGTGCAGCAGCCTTTCAACTACCCCAACCTGACGGTGGACGTGGACCGCACGCGCGCGGCAGATACGGGCCTGACGCAGCAGAACGTGGCACAGAGCCTGCTGGTGGCTTTGAGCGGCAGCTTTCAGACTTCGCCCGAGTTTTTTCTGGACCCGCGCAACGGCGTTTCGTACAACATCGCCGTGCAGTCGCCGCAGTACCGGCTGGACACGATGGCCGGGTTGAAGAGCCTGCCGATCACCGGCGGCAGCAACGTGCTCACGACCGGCGTTTCTACCTTTACATCGGCTCCGGGCTCGGCGCCTGCGTACCTGGCCGGCGCGCCCTCGACGCTCGCGCCGGGCGCTGCCTCGAGCGCGGCTCCTGGCGCGCCAAGGCCGGTGCAGGTGCTCAGCAATCTGGCGGCTATTACTCCCGGTGTCGAGCAGGGCGAGGAGAGCCACTACGACATCGAGCCGGTGATCGACATCTTCGCCAACGTGGAAGGCACCGACCTGGGCAGCGTAACGCGCGCCATGGAGCGGATTGTCAAGGAGCACCAGAAGGACCTGCCGCGCGGCTCGCACTTCACCCTGCGCGGGCAGAGCGAGACCATGTACAAGTCGTACGAGGGCCTGCTGGCCGGTCTCGCATTTTCCATTCTGCTGGTCTATTTGCTGATCGTCGTTAACTTCCAATCCTGGCTCGATCCGTTTCTCATCATTTCCGCGCTGCCTGCGGCGCTGGCCGGTATTGTTTGGTTCCTGTTCCTCACCGGCACCCGGCTCAGCGTGCCGGCGCTCACCGGCGCCATTATGTGCATGGGCGTGGCGACGGCCAATTCCATCCTGGTCGTCAGCTTTGCGCGCGAACAGATGGATATCCTGGTGGGCGACGCGCGACAGGCGGCCATCAACGCCGGATTTGTCCGCATGCGGCCGGTGATTATGACTGCGCTCGCCATGATTATCGGCATGGTGCCGATGGCTCTCGGCCTTGGCGATGGAGGCGAACAGAACGCGCCGCTGGGCCGCGCCGTGATCGGGGGCCTGTTGCTGGCCACGGTGGCTACGCTCTTTTTTGTTCCTGCATTTTTCTCATTCATTCACGGCTACCTTGAACGGCGGCGCCGGGTAAGGGAAGCAGCACCGGCGGCCGACTTTGACGAGTTCGATGAGACACGGGAGTAGTACTTCATGAGTCAGGATTCCAATTCGCGCTTGCACCACGACCAACCGGATCAGTCGCCGCTTTCGCCCCGCCGCGTGCTTGCCGCCTGCGTGGTAGCGGTCGCCGTATTGGGCGTTCTGGCGGCGATTGGCATTCTGCGGCGCACGCACGGGAACACGGTTCTGGCCGATCGCACCGAGCAGGATGCGCCGCCCACGGTGGGCATCGCGCCGGCCCAAAGCGGCGCGCCCACGGACAATTTTGTGCTGCCCGGCAACGTGACCGCGTTCACCGATTCGCCCATCTACGCCCGCACCGACGGCTACCTGCTGCACTGGTACCACGACATCGGATCGCGCGTGAAGAAAGGCGACCTGCTGGCCGATATCTCCGCTCCGGAAGTGGACCAGCAACTTGCGCAGGCCCAGGCCGACCTGGCGACCGCTGAAGCCACGGCGAATAATGCGCACATCCAGGCGGAACGCTACTCCGGGCTGGTGAAGTCCGATGCCGTGTCGCGACAGGATACCGACACGTTTGTGAACCAGGCGGCAGCGACCTCTTCGGCCGTTCGCTCCGCGCAGGCCAACGTGCAGCGGCTCAAGGAACTGGTGTCGTTCCAGAAAATCTACGCGCCATTTGATGGCGTAATTACAGCCCGCAACGTCGACACGGGCCAGCTCATCAACCAGGGAGCAGGAGTGGAACTTTTTCACATGCAGGCGCTCTCCACTCTGCGCGTTTACACCAATGTGCCGCAGCTCTACTCGGCGGTTATCAAGCGCGGCATGAAGGTGGCGCTCACCTTCCCCGAGTTTCCGGGCAGGATTTTCTGGGGCACGCTGGTGCGCACTGCCGACGCTATCGATCCGGTGAGCCGCACGCTGCTGGTGGAAATTGACGTCGACAACCGCGACGGCGAACTGTTGCCGGGCTCACTTGCGCAGGTGCACTTTAAAACGCCGCCGATTGCCACAACCTTCGTGGTGCCGGCTGCCGCGCTCATCTTCCGTAGCCAGGGCCTGCGCGTGGGCACGGTGGTGAAAAACCAGAAGGGCGAAGATGTGGCGCGGCTAGTTCCGGTCATTATCGGCGTGGATGACGGCGCGACGGTGCAGATTGTCTCCGGACTTAACGCCGGCGATCAGGTGATCCAGGATCCGCCCGATTCGCTCATCGACGGCGAACGCGTGACGGTGGTGCACAGGGAGCAAGACGGCGGCCCAAGTGGAGCGCCTGTGAATCCGCCCGGCACCATCGGAGCCAGTCCCACAAATGGGGGCGGCCGATGACGCCGTGGAACCGGCCTAAGCACGCGAAAAAGCTGTTTGTCCTGATGCCCGTAGCGCTAGTTGCGCTCTCGGGGTGCAAGCCGGTAGGGCCAAATTACTCGCGCCCTGGCTTCGACGCTCCTGCTTCCTACAGCGAGCTTGGCGCTTCATCCGTGGTGCCGCCTCCGAATCCGGTGCACGGCACGTGGTCGCCGGCCGATCCCTCGGACGGCATGCTGAAGGGCAAATGGTGGGAGATTTATGACGATCCGGAGCTGAACAGGCTTGAAGATCGTATCGCCACCACGAACGTGCAGCTGAAGCAGGCGCTCGAAATTTACCTGGCTGCGCGGGACCAGGTGGCCGTGGCGCGCGCGAACTTTTACCCCCAGGTTTCGGCCACGGTGAATCCGGAGGCGATCAAGTACTCGGCCAACGCGCCGCTGTTTAACAAAGCGAATGGAACTACCTACGGCGAGTACACGCTGGAAGGCCAGGCGACGTGGGAGCCGGATTTCTTCGGCCGCATCCGGCGCACTGTGGAGCAGGCCCGCGCCAACGAGCAGTTTAACGCCGCACTGATGGCCAACCTGGACCTGACACTGCAGGCGGAGTTGGCGACCGACTACTTTGAGCTGCGCGGACTTGATTCCCAGGCCAAGCTGCTAACGGCGACGGTGGCCGACCTTGAAAGCCAGCTCGACCTGACGCAGCGGCGGCTGGCCGGAGGCGTGGCTACAGCCGTGGACGTGGCGCAGGCGCAGACACAGCTTGAGACGGTGCGCGCTCAGCTTGTGGATGTGGGGGTGGCCCGCGCGCAGTTCGAGCACGCCATCGGCACGATCGGCAACTTTGACATCACGCAATTTCATCTGCCGCCTGCGCCGCTCGATCTGCCGCTACCGAAGGTGCCCATCGGCGTGCCCTCGCAACTGCTCGAACGGCGGCCGGATATTGCCGCC
>JASIJW010000291.1:0-3959 GCA_030050035.1 Acidobacteriaceae bacterium
GTAGTGTGGCGAAGGTAGGGCGGATCCTCGATGAAGAGGTTGGCCATGAACAATGCCAGCAGTCCGACCGGCAGGTTGATGTAGAAGATCCAGCGCCAGGTATAGCTGTCGGTGATCCAACCGCCGAGCGTGGGGCCGACGACCGGCGCAACAACGATGCCCACTCCGTAAGCGGCCATCGCCTTGCCGTGCTGCTCGGGTGGAAAGCCTTCGAGCAGAATCGCCTGCGACAGCGGTTGCAGGCTGCCGCCTCCGGCGCCCTGCAGAATGCGCGCCAGGATGAGCATCGGCATGTTGATCGAAAGGCCGCAGAGCATGGACGCGATGGTGAAGGTGAGGATGGAAAGCATGAGCAGCCGCTTGCGGCCGATGCGGCGCGCAATCCATCCTGAAGCCGGCAGCATGATGGCGCTGGCGACCAGGTAGCTGGTGAGCACCCAGGTTGACTCATCGGTAGAAGCCGAAAGGCTGCCGGCGATATGAGGCAGCGCGACATTGGCGATCGACGAGTCCAGCACCACCATGAACGTGGCCAGCATCACGGACAGGGCCACCATCCACGGATTGACGCTCGGCCGCCACTCGGCCGCGCCCGTTGCCCTATTTTGCCCGGCAGCGCTGGCTGTGCTCATCCGGCATTCTCTTGGAGTGGGATACGGCGTCTTGCTCCGGCCGTGCAGGTCGTGCTGAAGGGGCTCACTTTTCTTCTACCGATTCCTCGCTTCCTATATTGCGCGGCATCGCGTCGCTTCTTTTTTCGCCAGCCTTGCTGGAGTTTTTCTTCGCTCGCCCGGTTTTCAACTTACCTTCCGCAGCCATCGCGCCCAGAAGCGGCCAGCAGCGCAGTTCCGGGGCCTGCGGCGCTCTGCGCGCCTTGGCAATCGCCATTTCGGCCACCTGCTCCACGATCCACTCGAAGTTTGCCACGCCTACCGAGTGCAAATCGGCATCCGGCACCGGGTTCATGAAGTCGATGGCATAGGGGATTCCATTTTCCACCGCGAACTCAACAGAGTTCAGATCGTAACCCAGCGCGCGGCAGAGCGTAATTGCAACCTGTTCGATGCGCCTGAGCAGCATTCTGGCCGCCGGACCGCGCGGCATGCCTTCAAGATAGCGGTCGGCGTGCGGCCGGCGCGGATCATATGCCATGATGCGGACTTTTTTCTGATTGACGACGTAGCAACGATAGTACTCGCTGAAATTCACCGCCTTCTGGAACATCATGCACAGGTCGTGCGACTGGTCGTAGGCGCGGAAGAATTCTTCGCGGCCGTGAACCTCATGCACGTCGCGCCATCCGCCGCCATGCACCGGCTTCAGGAATCCGTGCTCGCCCACGCTGGCAAACACGCTGTCCCAATCGAGGGGAAATTCGAGGTTACGCATCGAGCGGTCCGTCGTCTGCCCGGGATGCCGCTTGTGCGGCAGGATTACGGTGGGCGGAATAGCCACGCCGAGCTTTGCCGCCAGTGTGCAGTTGAAAAACTTGTCGTCGGCCGCGCACCAGAAGGGGTTGTTCACGACTGCGCAGCCATTGAGGGCAGCATGCTTGAGGAATGCGCGATAGAACGGAATCTCGTGCGAGATGCGGTCGATGATGACGGAATAACGCGGAGGCTGGTCGAGCCGGACGGCGCCGACCGAGATGAACTCCGCTTCAATGCCTTCGGCGTGCTTTCGATTGATGCGCTCCACCAGCGCGCCGGGAAAGCTGTGCTCCATGCCGAACAGCACGCCGATGCGCTTCATGCCGTTGGAACGCCGGCGATGCGGCGCAGTTGTGCAAGGTGGTTCAGATCGTGGCCGGCCATGGTTTCGACCACGGTCTGAAACGTCATGGAGCCGCGCTCGGGGTGGGTCATGGTTCGGTCAGCGGCCTCGGGCATCGCCGATTGAATCAACTGAAGATTCCATCCGCGCAGAGCGGTGAACACTCGTAATGCCTGCCCTGCGTCTATGCCCGGGTAGTTGGCCGCCCACTTGTCCTGGTCGAAGGGCTGGATGGTAGGGTTGTTTTCGGCAAGCGTCTGGCGCAGTCGGAAGCCGAAGACCAGCTCGCAATCGGCCAGGTGGCAGGCGATCTCGCTCGCGCTCCACTTGCCGGGCGCCGGCCGCGTCTCCACTTCTGCCTCGCCGATCTGGTCGAGCACGCTTCGCAGCGCCTCCGGCGAAGCAGCAAGAATGGCCTCAACCGGGCGCTCATCGATAAAGGTGGCGTAGGGATTCTCTTTGCTCATCGCAGCCTCCTCCAAACGATATTACGACCGGCGGCACGAGTCCCAAAGCGAAGGTTCCAGATTATGCCGGAGTCGCTGCGCAGCTTTCAGAATCCCTGTACCGTACCCTGCGGCTGGCGCATGGGCACAAAGCGCGGCCTTTCCTCCTGCGGAGCCTCATTCGAGTACCAGTCGAGCAGGCGCACTTCAATGCCGGTGCCCTTCAGGTCGTCTGCGAATCTCTGGATATTTTGTCCGCGGTAGTGGTAAGGGATCGCGATCTTCGGCCTGAATTGCTTCACCGCATCGGCGGCCTCGTCGGGCGTCATGGTATAGGGCAGGTTCATAGGGATGAAGGCGACGTCGATATCGCGCAGCGCGCGCATCTCCGGCGTGCCCTCGGTGTCGCCGGCAAAGTAAAAGTTCTTGCCGCCGTAGTTAAGCACGTAGCCGTTGCCGCGCCCCTTGGGGTGGTACGGCTCGCCGTCCGGCATCAGGTGGCGGATGTTGTACATCGGCACAGCAGTAATCTTCCACTGGCGCCACGTGGTCGTTTCCCCATTGCGCAGCACCCTGGCGTTGGTCACAGTCTGCTGCACGGCAGCGGGAGCAATGATCTGCGTGTGCGTATCGCTCAGCGAGGCGATGTCGGCCGGATCCATGTGGTCAGGGTGGATGTCGGTAATGAGGATCAGGTCGGCAGGCGCAAGGCCCGTGATATTGGCCGGATGCGCAGGGTCGATATAAATGGTCTCTCCGCCGGCCTGGATGATGGCGGTTGCGTGATAAATGGGAGTGATTTTGACCGGGCCCCCTGCGGTGGGAAAGGTTTGCACCGGAACCGGCGATGCCATTGCGGCAAATGCGATTCCAACGGCCGAAGCGACGCTCGCGCAGCGGAGCCGCTGCAGCGCGTTCGTGCTGATCATGAGTAGCCTCCGTGCGCGGACCGCTGACGGTTCACAGACGTGCACGCGTCCGACGGCGGGAGAACCGTGCAGTGTGAGCTTCTGAGGGTGAACTATACCAGAATCAGCAAGAAACGGACGGGCTCATCAGGCGGAGGCGCCGCAGCAGTGCTTGAATTTCTTCCCGCTGCCGCAGGGGCAGGGATCGTTGCGTCCGGCTTTGCTCATCGCTGTCTGTGCGTCCTGCGCCGCGGCCCAGCGCATCACGTTGGCAGGCGCGCGCTGGGCTGCAAGCTCGGCCGCCATAAAGCGCATGTACGGGTCCACGTGATGGAAGAACATTTTGTAGCCGGCGCACAGATAGTTCAGGCCCGGTTCTCCGTCGGGCGTGGTCAGGAAGCGGTGCTTCGGGCACTCGCCATTGCACGCAAAGCGCACATCGCACTCGCGGCAGTAACGCGGCAGAGTTGTTTCCTTGGCGTCGCCAAAGTGCTGCTGCTGCTCAGAGCCGACCAGCGACTCGAGCGGCGATTCCATGATGTTGCCCAGCCGATTCTCGGGATAGACGAAGTGATCGCAGGAGTAGACATCGCCGCAGTGCTCAATGGCCAGCGCTGCGCCGCACTTGCGCCGGAAGACACAGAGGCTCGGCTCCATCCCCACCCAGCTCTGCAGCGTGATATCGAAGAGTTGCACAAATGTGCTGCCCACGTCGCGTCGCACCCATTCGTCAAAGATGCCGCAGAGGAATCGGCCAAACTGCCGTGGCTCGACCGACCACGGTGCCACGCGCGCTGCGCCCGCAAAATCCGGCGAGATGAGCTGCAGGCCG
>JASIJW010000036.1:0-2756 GCA_030050035.1 Acidobacteriaceae bacterium
GCAAAGGCAGAGGAGACGGTTTGAGGATTCGGGTGATTGGCGGCGGGCTGGCCGGCCCGGAGGCGGCGTTGACCGCTGCGCGGTTCGGCTGCGAAGTGGATCTCTACGAGATGCGGCGAGTGGTGGACGGAAAACCGCTGCTCACGCCCGCCCACCAGACGACCGATTTCGGAGAGCTGGTCTGCTCGAATTCGCTGAAGAGCGAGTCGCCATATACCGCGCCATGGTTGCTGAAACAGGAGATGCGCCGTGGGCGCTCCGCGCTTCTGGCCCTCGCCGATGCAACGGCCGTGCCGGCAGGCCATGCGCTGGCGGTGGATCGCGTAGAGTTTTCGCGGCGCATCTCGGAGGCAATCGCCGCCGAGCCACGGATCCGTGTGATACGGGAAGAAGTGACGAGCTTGGCGAGCGGCAGCGAAGCGGAACTCACCATCATCGCGACCGGGCCTCTGACCTCAAATGCGCTGAGTCGCGAGATTGAGCGCCTGACCGGATCGGGCCATCTGGCCTTTTACGATTCCATTTCGCCGATTGTTGATGCGGAAACCATCGACATGGAGCGGGTGTATTTCGCCGCGCGCTGGGATAAAGGCACGGCCGATTACATCAACTGCCCGATGGACCAGGCGGAGTACGACCGGTTTTACGATGCGCTGGTTGCGGCCGAGCCTGCTGAAGAAAAAGAGTGGGAGAAGCTGGAATATTTCGAGGGCTGCCTGCCCATCGAAGTGCTCGCGCGCCGCGGCCGCGACACGCTGCGATTTGGGCCAATGAAGCCGGTGGGCTTGCGCGATCCACGAACGGGCAAAACGCCGTGGGCGGTGGTGCAACTGCGCAAGGAGAACCTACGCGCCGACAGCTACAACCTGGTGGGATTTCAGAATCACCTGAAGTGGGGCGAGCAGGCGCGGGTCCTGCGCCTGATTCCCGGCCTGGAAAACGCCCGATTCCTGCGCTACGGGCAGATCCACCGCAATACGTATATCTGCGCGCCGGCATTACTCGACGAGCGGCTGCGGCTGCGCAATGAGCTGGCGATTTTGTTCGCCGGGCAAATTTGCGGCGTGGAGGGCTATACGGAATCGATTGCCTCGGGCATGCTGGCCGGGCTGTACGCAGCGGCGCAGACGCGCGGCGTGGAGATGGCGCCGGTTCCGCGCGCGACGGCGCTGGGCTCGCTGGTGCACTACATCACGCACGCCGAGGCGAAGAACTTTCAGCCTGCCAACATCACCTTCGACTTGCTGGAGCAGCTTGAAGAAGAAACGCGCAGGAAGATCCGCGACAAGAAGGAACGGCACCGGATCGTATGTGACCGTGCGTTGGCGGCGTTCGATGCATGGTGGGCGCAGTTTGAGCGTGAAGTTTGCGCGGCCTGATCGCCCTCTACACGAGTCCCGCGAGATTCAACACGCAGACCACGACCTGCAGGGCAATGATGGCTCCTGCTCCGGCCAGCGCTATGCGCGGGCGCGGGCCTTCATAGGCGTCGGCGAAAACGCCGCCAACAAAGGTAAGCCAGAAGGGAATCGACCACAGCCACGGGCTGCCTGGAGCGCCGGTCATGATGAGCGTGATAAGAACCACGGCGCTGAAAAGCGGAGCTGTGTTGCCGTAGTAGCGCGAGCGGCGCGTGCCGAGGTAAAGAAGGAACGCGGCGGTGATGGCGATTGTGATGCCCGCCTCAGTCAGTGAGGTGAAGAAGTGCCTTGCTGGATCGTGCGAGAACCACAGGAACCCGCCTGCGGAACGGAACACATAGCTGAAAGCATCGGGCGAGAAGCCGTAGCAGGCAAACAGCAGGAAAATCGCGCCCAGCGAAGCGGCGAATAACACTGGCAGCACCTGGCTGCGATGGCCCTCGGCCACCCAGAGCATGAGGACGAACCCGAGCAGTGCTGCAACAGGCAGGGCTGCGATGTGCGAAGCGGCTGCTATGCCAAGAATGACGGTCAGTAGAACAATGCGCGGCCGCCATTTGCGTCGCGGGCCCTGCATGGCATGTGCAACGCCGATGGACGTGTAAATGCCGCCGTAGACACCGAGCGCGGCCAGGATCTCCGGGCTGGGCTGCACGCAGGCGTGAAGAATTGCCGGACTGAAGCAGTAAAGGGCCAGAGCAGTGTAACCGCCGCGATCTCCGTAGAGACGGCGCGTGACCCACCATATGCAGCCGCCCAGAATGCAGCCGGCGGCGAGAAACGGCAGCCGCAGCAACAGAAGGATGTGAGTCATCTGGTGGCGAAGCTCCCAGGTACTCAGCTCGCCGCTAGTTTGAACAACGCGGTTTTCCGGGCTGCGCAGGTGGTCAAGGCCGCGTTGCAGCAGCAGGTTCAGCGTGAGCGGCAGGCCCGCGAGCCGGTAAGCGAGTATGCCGTCGCGGATGTTGCCGCAGGAGGTGTAATAACCGGCGAGAGGCGAAGGCTTCTCCCAGGTTTCGCGACCGCAACGCGCGTATTGGTAATCCTGGTCGGTGAGTGTTTGCCGGCTTGTAAGCCAGAATCCCTGCAGAAGGAAGATGGCCAGCAGCCCCGCCGCGATGCGTTGCGGGCGATTGAAACGGAAGCGGCGGATCATGCCAAAACGATGGGTCATTGAAGATGCGGGAGGCAAACACCAGTTTAAACGGCGGGGCCCTTCGCCACGCTTTGCCCGCCCGCCCCGTAGCCGCTACACTTCTCATCAGCATGTCGAAGACTCGCGACAACACGCCGGAACGGCTGGTAAGCGCTGCGCGCGCCGAGGAAGAGCAAGGG
>JASIJW010000292.1:0-2654 GCA_030050035.1 Acidobacteriaceae bacterium
CCACGCGCAGTTTGCCAACATCCTGCTCCAGGCCGGCCTTGGCGACATGGCGCGCAGCGAAGCTCAAGCCGCAACAAAACTCGATCCAAACTCGATCATCGCCTTCAAAACGCTCGGCTGGGTCTGCCAGTTCAACGGCATCGGCGTGCACTGGGGCTATGGCGCCGATCGCAACTGTTCAGAAGATGCGTACGCCAAGGCCGCTGCGCTCGACAGCGACGATCTCGATACTGCCGTCGATCTTGCCATCGCTCACGAATACGACGAGCAGGACAACCGCTACACATCCGGCGCCCATCTCGACCAGGCGATCGCTGCGTACAAGGCCCTCCGCGAGAGAGACAAAGCCACGGCCGATCAGTACGAGGATTACCTGTTGTGGGATTTGCTCTTCGCGCATCAATACAAGGAGCTGCTTACTGATCTCGATGCGGTGCCTTCGACCGCTGATCGGAACGGCCTTGCGGTTGCCGCCGCAGTCGCCGAATTGGGAGGCGATAACGGTGTGAAGGCCGGCCTCGATCGCGCCAACCATCTGGCCGGCGGCGCCCAGGAACGCAGCGCAGCGCTGGCCGCCGCAGGCGATCACCTGGTTAACCTCCGCATCTACCCTGAAGCGGCGGCCATTCTTTCCGCGGCTGCTGAAGACCAGAGCGACTCCGCGCATCTACTCCAGAGAGCAAGCATCTTCCGTCACTTACCTCTCTGGAACGGTGAATATCTTCCGCCAACCGATCCGCGTAGCGCGGTGCAAAAGGTGTTTCTCGAAGCGTTCGAAGGAGACTTCAACCAGCAGTCCGCCGAGGCGCTTGTGTCCCGGCACGCATACGGCTCGGACGAAGAGTGGAAGAAGCACTTTGAGTACATGCGGATTGAAACCGAGGGCGCGCCGCAGCTCCTCGCCGAACAAACCGGTCTGCCCCCGATTGTCTTCCTCGACCTGATGGCCGGGAACATGAAGCTCAGCGCCGAGGGGAGCGACGAGAAAGGCTACAACATTTCGCTGCAGAGCCTGGGCAGCAAGGCCCGCCAGTATTTTGTGAGCAGGGACGACGGCCGCTACGTGATCGTCACAGATGGAGAGAATCCCTCGGAGGCCGGCAATGAGGTGCTGTACCTGCTCGGCCAGAAGCGCGATGCCGAAGCACAAGCTCTGCTCGACTGGATGCGCGAGCGCCTTCATCTCGGAGGCGGCGACGACCCACTCTCCGGCCCACTGTTTCCGCGCTTCTGGACGCTGGGCAAGATGGGCGACGAAGCCACTATGCGTCTCGCCGCCGAATCGCTGATCGCATCGACTCCCGCCATCGGGCAGTATCTGCCGCAGATTTACGCTGCCTGGAAATCCGCGACCAGCGACGATGAAAAGCTGAACCTCGGTCTGCTGCTAGCCACCGGCTACTTGCGTGCCGGCGACGGCCCGCGATTGAAAGAGGTGAGCTCTGAAATTCTCTCGAAATACCCCGACTCCTACACCGCGATCCGGCTGACCGGCTTCGCCGATGCGCTGCTCAAGGAGTGGAAAGACTGGAATAGTATGCTCGACGCGCGAATCGCAAAACGCGACGACGACGAGACCCTGCTCCGCATGAAAGTGACTGCGCTGGAGATGCAGGGAGATTTCGCAGGTTCCCGCCAGACTGACCAGAAGATCATCGACCTGGGCAAAGCCACCGCGGGCGACTACAACGATTACGCCTGGAGCGCGCTCTTCGACGGCAAAGTGGATGCCGATGTCACCAAGGCTGCGCAGCAGGCGGTAATGCTCTCAAACAACGACAGCTTCCCCGAGTTGCATACTCTTGCCTGCATCTACGCTTACCAGGGCAAGACGACCGAGGCGCGCGATTTGCTGTTGAAGGCGATGAAGAGCGTCAATCAGGCTGTACCAAATCCGGAGGTCTGGTTCGGCCTGGCGATGATCTATGAGAAATACGGACTGAACGACGCTGCCATGACTGCCTACGCCAAGATCGAAAAGCCTGATAGCGCCATCCTGACAGACAGCACTTACCTCCTGGCTCAGCAGCGGCTGCAAGCTCTCCGCAGTCCCCAGCCGTCAAAGACCTCGCTGGCCGAGCGGTAGAGACAGACTAGGTTGCTGCGCTGAAAGTTCGATCTTGACTCGAGAGCAATAGGGACCGAAGGCGCAGGAGCACGCGTGCGCACCATCGCAGGAGTAAATTCTCATTTTTTCATTTTTAATTTGTCAATAAAAACTCAGGGCATCGGCGAAAAATTCTTGACAATGCAGAAAAATACAGGCTACAGTCCTTCGCCAAAGCGCATGATCTGGATTTAGGAAATCCCGGTTTCGATTTCTTCTCAGACTGCTCCGGACAGCCGCACATAAAACGTAGAAAAGATCGCTACGGAACGATTCTCTTACTCTCGGTAATCGGGTATCAGGGCAAGAGTTTGGATTGCAGGCGTCCTGCCTGCTCCAGCATCAGCGAATCGCGAAAGACGGCCTTTGAGGAAACTTCAAGGAGGGCGTAAGGCGATGCGAAGCTCAACCAGTCTCCTGACGCAAACAGATTTCAGATTCTCGTCGTACACGATCAGTCAAAGTAAGGGAAGATTGGGTGCGAGAAATCCGGACATGGCTCGCAAAGCGGGAACCTCGTCCCGCGTCTTCGCGGCGCTCATGTTCG
>JASIJW010000293.1:0-4191 GCA_030050035.1 Acidobacteriaceae bacterium
TTTTCTTTGAGCCCGAGAGCTCGGCTGCGTTGGGCTTCGGCTTTCGCTGCGGGTTTCTGGGCCTGCCGCACATGGAGATCATCCAGGAGCGGCTGGAGCGGGAATACGAGCTTGATCTGATTACGACTGCGCCGAGCGTGCGCTATCACATCAAGATGACGGACGGATCGGAGATTGAGGTCGACAACCCCTCGCGCTGGCCGGAACCGCAGTCGATCGACGCGATCCGCGAGCCGGTGATCATGGCCAAGATCCTGACGAACGAGGAATATGTCGGCGGCATTCTCAAGCTGGTGGAAGAGAAGCGCGGTAGGCAGATCAACTTTGAGTACGTGACGCCGACGCGCGTGATGCTGACCTACGAGCTGCCGCTCAATGAGATCGTTCTGGACTTTTATGACCGGTTGAAGTCCATTTCGCGTGGCTACGCTTCGCTCGATTATCAGCTCGCCGGCGAGTGGGAGTCGCCGATGGTCAAGCTCGATATTCTGGTCTCGGGCGAACCGGTCGATGCGCTTTCGATCATCGTGCACCACGACCACGCGTACGAGCGCGGCCGCGCGCTGGTCTCAAAGATGCGCGAGCTGATTCCTCGGCAACAGTTCGAAGTGGCGATTCAGGCGGCAATTGGCGCGAAGATTGTGGCCCGCGAAACAGTGAGCGCACTGCGCAAGAACGTGCTGGCAAAGTGCTACGGCGGCGACATCACCCGCAAGCGCAAGCTGCTCGAGAAGCAGAAAGAAGGCAAGAAGCGGATGAAGCGGATCGGCAAGGTGGATATTCCGCAGGAGGCTTTCCTGGCGGTGCTGCGGGTGGGCGAGGATCAGCAGAAATAGGCGGTCTGGAGCCGCTTCGGCGTAATTTTTTTAATAATCCTGTGATGCCGATCTGTGGAAAGCTTTTGGAATGGGCATGTGGGCGCCGCCAACACGGATAAGACCGCACTTCCGACATAACTTTTTGCTAGCGTCTGATTCTAAATAGCTTTCTGCCGGTGGTTTTGTTCTGGTTTTCGTGTCCTCTTCCCCGTCAGGACACGTATCCAGAACATTTCCCGAACCTTTCCACAGAATTTTCCACAGAAAAGGATGGGAAAGGAACCCTTCGTGCAAAACCGTTTAAGCAGCTTTTTGCCACCGATTTTCAACAAAGCGCGGCCCCGGAAGCTCGTATCGCTTGCCGGGGCCATTGGTCTTGCGTGGAACTCACGGTCTGATTGAACGGTATCAGTGGGTTCCGGTTCCGGAGGGCTGTGTGGGCCGCGGTGTGGGAGCCTCTGGAACGTTCGACTGCGCCGGCGGGGCAGGGACACCCGACTTGGTATTGTAGGCGTCGATCACTTCCTTGGTGATGTTGGTGCCATCGCTTGCATAGAGCACCGGCGACTGCTGCTGGCTGATGTCGAGGACGAGCGTAAAGCCTTTCGACTGCGCGTAAGCCTCCATCACGTCGTAGACCTTGGAGGCCAGGCTGTTGTAGAGGTCCTGCATCGCCTGCTGGAAGTCGCTCTGCGCGTCCTGCTGGTCGCGATCGAATTGCCGCTTCTTCTCGTCGATGTCGCGCGCGCGCGCCTGCTGCTCGGCGTCGCTCAGGTTGGCCTGCTGGGTCTGGAGCTGCTTGGTCAGCGCGTCGATCTCATCGCTTTCCTGCTTCAGTTTGTCCCGGCGAGGCTCAAACTTCTTCTCAAGATCGCCAAAGTCGCGCTGGCCTTCGTTGGTTTGCGCCACGGCGACCTGGAAGGCGATGACGGCGATCTTGGCAGGCTGCGCGGTAACCGGAGCCGTGGCTGATGGAGGTCGGTCCGTGGGGTGGAAGCTTTGAGCAGCAGCAGGCAGGGCCAGACCCGAGGCCAGAGAAGCAATCATGAGCAACGAGCGATTCATGGAAACCGAAAACTCCTTCGAAACGTGCGCGGACTTCGTCCTCGCTTCAACCAGCGGCGCATTCGCCGGGTGCCGTGCCGCGCTGCCACGTTCTTCGCAAGGGCGCTGAACTAATGCGGATTATATAGGCCGGGCTGGCGGGGGCGTCAAACGGGGGAAGCAGGGAACGAGGGAACGGGATGGCAGGAAGCTCTTTTTAGAAAAGAACGGGCCTCGCGGATACCGCGAGGCCCGTGTGTGTGCCTGAATACAGGCTTAGTGCGAGGTGGCAGAAGCGTGGGACGCGGCGCCGGAGTGAGTGGTTGCGCCTGTATGCGGCTCGGGAGCGGAGACCGGCGGAGCGGGAATGCCTGACTTCTGGTTATAGGCGTCCAGCACCGGTTTGGTGATGTTGGTCGCGTCGGTGGCAAACAGGATCGGGCTGTCCTGCTGGGAGGCGTCGAGCACCAGCGTGTAGCCCTGCTGCGACGCATAGGCCTGCATGACCTGGCCCACCTTCTGCGCCACGCCGCTGAACATGTCCTGCATCTCCTGCTGGAAATCGCTCTGGGCGTCCTGCAGGTCGCGCTGGAGCTGCTTCTTCTTGGTATCGATATCGGAGGCGCGCGAGGTCTGCTCAGCCTGGCTCAGTGTCGAAGCCTGGGTCTGGAGCTGCTTGGTCATGGCGTCGATCTCGTCGCTCTGGGCCTTGAGCTGCTGGCGCCGGGGATCGAACTTCTTCTGCAGGTCGGCGTAGTTGCGCTGGAATTCATTGGTCTGCGCGACGACAGCCTGGAAGGCAATGACGGCAACCTTGCTGGGTTGGGCGGCGGTAGCGGCTGCGGGGGCTGCCGGTGACTGGGCGAAGGCACCGAGGGAAAGCCCCGAGGCCAGGGTGAGAGCGATAGCGAGCGAACGCTTCATGCGAAACAAAACTCCTTCGAGGTTGCGGTGCTGCCGCTCAAGTGCGGACAGACCAGTGTCTCCTGTGAAAACCCCACGTTCTCTTTTCAGGAAACCCGCCCCAGCCGGTTGGGTGGAGGGGAAAAAGACGCGAGCGGAGACCTCACCAGGAACTAGAGGAATTATACGCGGAATCCCAGATTGTGCGAATGGCGGGGATGGGGGTGTGGAGGGGTATTCCGGCGGATTGGGGCGGACGGTTCCCGGGTTATTGCCGAGTTTGCATTTATCGATTTTTGATGGAACGTTAACGGGAAGTAACTTAACTCTGCCTATGCTTCTGCCCTGTCCTGTCGGACAAGGAGGTTTTGAAGCATGCAAATTCGAGGTTCGATGATCTTTGCCCAAGCTCTTGCGGTAGCAGTGGCTTTCGGGTCATTTGGTTTTACTGTCAAAGCCCAGGAATATAATCACGGATTCGGTCATGATCATTCCGATTTCCACGGGTTCGTGCCTGGCAGCATCGTATTGAGCGGCACAGTCTACGTTGGAAATGCCAGCACCGTTACACCAGGCGAAGTGCTACCGCCAGGCTGTCTGAACAGTGGGCCGGTCACGAATCCCAACGCCGCTACCGTCAATGTTCCCATTCTTTCTGCCGACCAGACCTCGACGAGCACCACTACGGCCGTGACGGTGAGCTGCGGCTATGCCAGCGACAACGGCGAAGCTCCCAATCTTCACGACAATCACAACGTCTGGAACAATGCCACCACGGATCCTAGCTTTGGTGTATCCTCGCCTATCGTTCTCTGGGACCTCAGCACTAACGGCGCCTTGCTCGGCACGCTTCCGGTTCCGAGCAACGAGATGGTAACCAGCTTCAGTTCCAAATCCGAGCTTGCCTTGAATCGCTCGGCGGACGGCAGGAGCCTGACCTTTATGGGCTATCGTGGCGGTCCCGGCTGCCCGGCTCTTAGCCTGAACGCGACGACCAACATTCTCACGCAGGGCACGAACGTGGGTCCGATTTCGCCGACGGCGCCGAATCTCCTGGACCTTTCGAACGGGAATACGCCGGGGCTCTGTGATCCAACCAATCCCGCGGTTGCGAGCTACGCTGGCGCGAACAATCCGACTGCTTACTACCGCTCCGTCGCGGAAGTGGACGCCGGCGGCCGCATCTTCTACACCGATGGCGACGCCTACAGCGGCGACAACTCCCGCTCATCAATCCTGGCTGACAACGGGCTGTACTACTCGGTGGGAAACGACAACAACGGCGGTCTATCCAAGAAGCAGATGGGGGATACTCAACTCGGTTTCGACCTGTCTCACTCGACGGGCGCCGAGCTGTTCGTTCCAGGCGCCGCACCGCTCGTTCCGCCGAGCAACAACATGATCGCCTATTTCGCGCTTTCGGGAG
>JASIJW010000294.1:0-9063 GCA_030050035.1 Acidobacteriaceae bacterium
GCCCGGGCTGAAGTCCGCGACGGCGTCGAGCGTGACCAAGCCCGCCAAGCTCGAAACCGGCCTGGTGGTGCAGGTGCCACCCTTCATCAACGAAGGCGAAAAGATCCGCGTGGATACTAGCGAAGGCGCGTATTTGAGCCGCGCATAAGCCGTAACAGCGAACAGGAAAGGTTCAGCGCAAGAGGATGAACCGGGCCGACTTTCAAAGACTCTCAAATTTGCGCCTTCAGGAATCTAAGGCCCTACTCGCCGCGGGATTTCCGGAAGGCGCATACTATTTGGCAGGCTATGCAGTGGAATGCGCACTGAAGGCCTGCATAGCTAAGAAAACGCAGTTGCACGACTTTCCGGTAAAGGGATCACACAAGTTCTATAGTCATGACTTAGAAGATCTTGTAGGGTTCGCGGAACTTCAGCTTGAGCTCGCAGGAGCTTTATCGGCCAATCCACCGATGGACGCCAATTGGACGATCGTCAAAGACTGGTCCGAAGAGGCCCGATATGAGAGCGGAAGAACGATACAGGATGCTATGGCCTTAGTTACTGCCATCGAAGATCAGACGGGAGGATTGCTACCATGGCTCCGGCAGCGTTGGTGAATTTCGATATTGAGAACGGACAAAAGGTCATCGATGCCCTTGATCGGGCTGGCAAGAACCCCAAGGTTGCGCTATGGGCGAAGCTTCCCGATTACGAGAATTGGAGGTTGATCCTGGCCTCGGACCGGTTCAACCAGAACTCGCAACTCACCGGGTACACCGAAATCATCAAGGCCCTGGAAAAGGCGGGAATTCCGGTCAGCCGTCGACCGAGCATCTTTATGCGCCCTATGGACAACGCCATGATCCGGGCTTTACGGAAAGTTTTCTCCTCAGCAAACGACACTTATGGCATGCGACTCGGCGGCCAGACATTTGGCGATAAATACCTCGAAGACGCATTCGTCTATCGCATTAAGTGATCGAATCCAAGCGCCTCCGTTCGTCAACGAAGGCGAAAATATCCGCGTGGACACCAGCGAAGGCGCGTATTTGAGCCGCGCGTAAGCCTGCGTTTCAAAGCTGCATAAAAATGGCGCTCCTCAGCGAGCGCCATTTTTTTTGCAGAAATGCAATCTACCTGCCATAAATGGAACACAATCGAAACGGCTCCGGCACAACCGCAAGGATAAGGATCTTCTAAAAATTCCGAGCGTGAAGATTGACCCGTGCTACGATCTGTCTATTCCGCATTGCTTTTCCTCGCTATCCGATCACCCTGCGGCTTGACACGCAGGGGTTTTCTATTTGGGAAGTCTCATTCTCAGGAGTGCCAAACATGCTAAAGAGATTCCTCCGGAATCGATCTCTCGCCGCTGTTGCACTGGCGGTGGCGCTGCTTACTTCCTTCACCGGCATTTCACTCAAAGCACAGACCTCGGGCGCCGGCACCATTACCGGCACAGTGACCGATTCGAGCCAGGCCGCCATTCCCGGCGCATCGGTCACAGTGACAGATATGGACACGGGCGTGGCCCACGCATATACCTCAAACTCCGCCGGCATTTACGTCGCGCCCTTCCTGCAGCCGGGCCGATACACGGTCTCGGCCAGCGCCAGCAATTTCGGCAAGGTGTCTACCTCTGACCTCACGCTGCAGGTTGGACAAACGCTCACTGTCAACCTGGTGCTTACGGTGCAGTCGGCCAACACTACGGTCGAAGTCTCCGGCAACAGCGTAATGCTCGACGTGGAGCAGACCGAAGTGTCGCAGGTGGTGGATCAACACGTGGTGCAGAACCTGCCGGTGAACGGGCGCAACTGGAGCGACTTTGTGCTGCTGACGCCGAACGTGGTGCAGGATGGCTCCAGCGGAATGGTGAGCTTCCACGGCATCAGCGGACTCTACAACCAGAACTATGTCGATGGCGCCAACAACAACCAGATGCTGTTCAGCGAAGCGCGCGGACGTGCTTCCGGCGCGCCTTTCGTCTACAGCCTCGACTCGATCAAGGAATTCCAGACGGAAACCTCGAACTACTCGGCGGAGTTCGGGCAGGCGGCCGGCGGCCAGGTGAACGCCATCACCCGCAACGGCACCAACGACCTGCACGGCGACCTGTTCTACTATCTGCGCTATCCGACGTTGAATGCGCTCGACCCCTACAGCAAATGGTCGGTGCTCTATAACAACGCCAACAAGTTCCTGCTCACGCAGCCGATCCACCAGCAGCAGGAGTACGGCGGCAGCGTCGGCGGGCCGATCAAGAAAGACAAGCTGTTCTACTTCCTGACCTCGGATAATTTCCGCCGCGTCGGCAAGGCGCTGTATTACGAGACCTACAACGTCTCGCAAACGCCATCCGGCGTTTATAACGGCACCGCGAGCGGCTCCGGCACCGGCACCAACATTACGCCCAATCAGTGCCCGACGGCCTCTAACACGCTCTACACCGGCTCGGTTTACATCAGCAGCGCGCAGTGTACGGCGGCCATCAACTTTCTTGAGAGCCTGCAGAGCGCGCCGACGCGCTTCGCCAAAGAAACTCTGCTGTTCCCGCGCATCGACTGGCAGTTGAACGAGAAGAACCTGATCTACGCCAACTTCAACTTCGCGGACTTCGACAGCACGAACGGCTATAACTCCAGCCCGACAAATTCGAATACCTCGGCCAGCACCAATGGCCCCACCAGCTATCACGAGCGATTCCTTATCGCGCACTGGACGTCGACGCTGTCGTCAACGGCGGTGAACGATCTGCGCTTCCAGTTCGGCCGCGACCTGGAAACGGCCGGCGCCAACGCGCCGGGACCGAGCATCACCATGGGCGCCGAGGCCTACGGCATGCCCAACGCGCTGCCGCGCGCGGCTGAGCCGGACGAGCACCGCATCCAGTTCACCGACGTGTTCTCGAAGGTGCTTTCCAAGCACACGCTCAAGTTCGGCGGCGACGTTAACCTGGTGCACGAGGTGATGATCAACCTCTACCAGGGCGGCGGCCTCTATAACTACACCGGATCGATCACGCAGGAGTTTCAGGACTGGGCGTTCGATGCCTTCGCCGGCCAATCGGGCGACACCGATCCCTACGCCGGCTCGCACTACTACACCTTCGTGCAGACGATCGATCAGCACAACCCGGTTTCGAGCGGCCGCGCCGGCGCCGACGACTTCTGGATGAAGATGTACGACGGCTTCGCCGAAGATAGCTGGAAGTTCAACTCGCGCTGGACATTCAACCTTGGCGTTCGCTACGACCTGCAACTGACGCCGCCGCCGGCTATTCCGAACACCAGCTCCGCGCTGGCCACCGAGTACAACACGACCATCAAGAACGTCGAAGATCGCGTGCAGCCGCGCATCGGAATCTCATGGAACCCGGCGCAAGGCACCGTGATTCGCGCAGGCTACGGCATCTTCACCGGCCTCAACCAGGGCAGCACGTACTATGCCATGCGCGTTGAGAACGGCGAGTACCAGATCAACTACAACTACAACGGCTGCGCGAGCACGTGCACGGCTGCTGCGGCGCTCGAGTTCCCCAACGTGCCGTTCCCGGTTACCGGGCCGTCGCTTGGGGGCGCGCTGCACCCCTCGGGCGGCGCCGCGCCGCAGGTGACCGCGATCAACGCCGCGTCGAGCACCAGCTTCCACGGCCTGTCGCCCAGCTTCGTTCCGCCGCTCACGCATGAGATGGACCTGACACTTGAACAGGCGCTGCCGGGCAACGTCACGCTGACTTTGGGCTATGTGGGCTCGCGCGCGCTGCGCTTGCCCGTCTTCCTTGACGCCAATCTCGTGGGGCAGACGGCGCACGGCCTGCACTCGTTCGACATCACGAACAAAAACGGCGCCACGAGCATGATCACTGTGCCCTACTACCTGGCCAGCGACCGCATCAACACCTCGCTTACCTCGCTGAACACCGGCTTCAGCGTGGCCAACTCGTGGTACAACTCGATGGCGGTCACGGTGCGCAAGCCGTTCAGCCACGGCTTCGAGCTGCTGCTCAACCATACCTGGTCCAAGGCGCTGGACGACGACATGGTTTCCGGCACTTACGGCACCTTCTATGGCGGCAATCCGGTGCTCGATCCCAATAACGTGCGCGGCGAGTATGGCCGGTCCGACCTCGACATGCGCAACCGCTTCGTGGGAACCGTTCTTTATCAGCCCAGCTTTATGGAAGGCAATCGCTGGGTGAAGTACGGCATCGACGGCTTCACCTTCTCGGGAACCGCAACCGAATCGACCGGACAGCCGATCGTTGCCGGGGTCTCGGGCTCGGTGCCGTTCGGATCGGGCGCCACGGCACAGGATGACGGCAACATCTACGGCGGCTCGATGAGCTCAGGGTCGGGCGCGGCCACGATGGGCCGTCCGCCGCAAATCCAGCGCAACAGCCAGCCCGGCCCGGGTGTGCGCAACATCGACTTCCGCATCACGCGCGACGTGCCTATCCACGAGCGCGTCTCGATGCAATTTATCGGCGAGGCCTTCAACCTGATGAACCACGAGATTGTCTCCGGCGTGAACTCGACTTACAGCTCGTTCAGCTCGCCCTCGGCAAGCTGCTCGGCCGCAGGCGCGCTTCCTACCGGCTCGACCTTTTACGGCTGCTTCACGCCCTACACGCCTTCGGCGGCATACCAGGCCTTCGGCGCCAAGAGCACGACAAACAGCGTCCTCTATGGCCCGCGGCAATTGCAGCTCTCGGCCAAACTGTTCTTCTAACCAAGGCGCAGAAGATGCCGCAACAGTCAAATGGCGCTCCGCAAGGGGCGCCATTTGTGCTCGGGTCGTGGAAAAAACCAATGTAAGCGCCTCAATCTTCGAAAAACATCCCTCGGCGGCTAAAGCCGCGCTGATCTTCCGCACTTTGCGGCACGACTAAAGTCGTGCCCTTTCAAAACCACGGCTTTGTCAGCAGCCTGTGCGCAAAACCCTGGGTGTGGCTCGGCCGCAGACTAGAAACCGCTGAAGACCAAGAAAATAGTAAGATGGTGCCACATCTGGATTGAGAAGGAGCATTCCATGAGACGGCTCCCCTTTTGTACTTCGATCCTCAGCTTTGGAGTTCTTCTTGCCGCCGGTTGCGGCGGAAACTCGGCTGGTTCCTCTTTGACTCCATCATCTTCAAATCCACCTTCACCTGCCTGCGTGGCATCGTCGAAAACGGAGGCGTCCTACGTCCTGACCGGCTATGCGGTGAGCATGTTCACGATCAACTCCTGCACTGGGCAGTTTGGGGCAACGACGCCCGCATTCGTGGGCACCGGATATTCGTCTCCGCAGGACGACGCTGAGGAGATGGTCGCCGACCCGCTGGGGCGATTTGCCTATGTAGCGAACCTTGTCTCCAACGCGTCCGACCTGGCCACCATCTCGATGTACACGATCAACTCCACGACTGGAGTTCTCACCCCGACCACGCCTGCCACGGTCCCCACCGGATTTTTCCCGCAGGAAATCGCAATCGACCCGCAGGGACGATTCGTTTACACGGCCAACAGCGACGACAGTTCGGTCTCGATGTTTACCATCAACCAGACCACTGGCGTTCTGACGCCGACGACGCCAGCCTCAGTGTCGACCAACCCCGGCGAGCTCTTAGCGATTCCCAGCTTCCTGACCGTCGATCCCACTGGCAGGTTCCTCTATGTAACCGAATCGCTGACCGACGGCGCTGCGGTCGTCATGTACGCCATCGACCAGACCAGCGGAGTTCTTACGCCACTCTCGCCTGCAACGGTCTATGCGGGCGGGATCCCGTGGCAGGTCCTCGTTACCCCGAACGGAAAGTTTGCGTACGTGGTCAATAACCTGTCCGGCGGCTCTATGACCGATGGCGTGTGGCAATATACCGTCAACTCCACTACCGGCGTGCTCACGCCGAACACTGCGACCTACGTGGCTGCGGGAAATGCGCCTACAGCAATAGCCATTGATCCGACCAGCAGTTTTGCCTACGTCGTCAACCGTCTCGATAACACGGTCTCGATGTACACGATCGACCCGAACACCGGCAACCTGACGCCGGCGGGCATCATCGCCACCGGCACAGAACCCTTTCGCATCGGCTTCGACCCGAGCGGCAAATTCGTCTACGTGACCAACGAGCAAAGCGCCGCTTCCATTTACACGGTCAACAGCGACGGAACGCTGAAGAACGCGGGGACGACCGGAGTGGTAACCGGTGGCTTGGCCACGGCCATGACAACTTTGAGCCAGTAGCAACCTTGCAAACCTGCGACACGGCCCATTTTCTGCGCCGTACCTGTTTTGCACTGGACTTGTTCTGCACTAGATTTGGGACGGCTTCACAGCACGTACGGCACCAGCGCCGCCACGCGGCTCGAATACGCCACATACGTTGCGCCGAACTGCTCCCGCATCCACTTCTCTTCGAGCCGCAGCTTGTACAACTGCGCGATGGCGAACAGGGCGAACGCCACCACAGCGCTGATTTTGCCGACGGCAAGCACCGAGCCGAGTAAGGCGATAAACAGCCCGCTGTAGATGGGGTGGCGCACCAGCGCGTAGGGTCCGTTGACGATCAGCTCGTGGCCCTGCTTGACGGTGACCTCGCTGCTCCAGTTGCGGCCGAGATGCACGCGCGCCCACACGCAGAAAACGAGTCCCGCAAACGTGAGCGCAGCGCCAACCCAAAAGGTGAGCGCGTTGGAGGGCCACAGCCGCACGTTGAGCCATACAACCGGAAGAGGAACTACCCACAGCACGATTGCCATAGCGATCAGCAGCATGCGCATCACGCGCGAAGCCGCGGGCTCCATTCGCTCCGCGGCCTTCACGTTGACAGCCATCACCCGCCAATAGACGAGAAACGCGACCCACAGAACCACAAACAGGTAGTCGTAAACGAGACGCATCGATGCCTCCACGCGGTTGATGGCGGTGGTACGCAGCCAATCATAGCGCGGTTCCAATAATTGGTTCCGGTATTGGTAATTGGTTCCGGTATTGGGTTCGCGCGGCGGTCACGCACACACGCGGAAAAGGCCCGCAGATCGTGTGCGGGCCTTTTGCTCCCCCCGTTCCCCTGATCTCTTGTTCCCTGTTGTTACCCGCGGACGGCCACGCCGGCAAAGGAAATTACCGCCTGGCCGCGCACCGGCTGGCCGAAGTATTTGGCCGGCTCGAAGACGCTGAACAGCAGCATGTTTTCGACCTCGGAGCGGGTCACGGCGTCTGTGGGACCGGAGAGAATGCGGTAGTCGTAGACCTGACCCTCATCGTTAACGAAGGCCTCAACCACGACAGCGCTCGACGTTGCGCCGATCTCGTCGCTTTGCGCGCCGCTGGAAAGATAGAGAAGCCGCGGCGTGGTGGCCACGCCGAGAGGATCGTCGGTGCTGGCCTGAACCTTCTCCGGCTGGGCAAACATGGTGACCATCAGCACGACGGAGCCCAGCAGCAGAACGGCGCTGGCAAAGCCCGCCGACGCCTGCAGCAGAAACGGCCCAATGGTGTTTTTCCAGGCCAGCTGCAGTCCTTCAAGGCGATCGCGGCGGCTGCGCGCGCGCTCCTGGCTAACGGCCACACGAATGCGCAGCAGCAGATCCTTCGGCTCCGGCACGGGGCCCAGCTCGGCCAGCGACATTTGCGTTTGCCGCAGTGCGTCCCATTCCTGCGCACACGCGCGGCATGCGTCCAGATGCGCGCCAATCTCCTGCATTTCGCGCCCGTTCAACCGGCCGTCCAGATACTCCGTGAATACTGCCCGCATTTCACTGCAGCCGTTCATTCGGCCTCCTCTCTGAAGGGGCTTGGCTACCCTGCGAGTTAGCCTGCAAGGGCCATGGAACGTGAACTGGGTTGGGAAGCGGTCAACAGGGACTTCAAAATGGCGCGGCCGCGCACCAGGCGCGACTTTACCGTGCCGAGATTCACTCCCTGCATCTCCGCCACTTCTTCATAGACAAATCCTTCAATGTCGCGCAGGATGAGCGTGGTGCGATACGGCTCCGGAACCTGGTTCAGGGCCGCTTCAACGCGGGCACGATCTTCAGCATGCGCCGCCAGATCGAATGGCGATTCGCCCGGATCGACTAAGGTGTCTATCAGGAGCACCGGGGTTCCCCTGTGTTGGTTGTCGTAAATCTCTTGCTCGATGGGGACTTCCTGCTGCTTGTGCCGCATCCACCATCGCCGTTGGTTCGAAGCTTCTCGCAACGCGATCCGGTAAATCCAAGTCCGCAGCGATGACTCGCCATGAAAGCCCTTAATGCCCCGGAAGATTTTTACAAAAACTTCCTGGGTAAGGTCGGCAGCATCGGCGCGGTTCTCAAGCGTGCGCGCCAGCAGAGAGAAGATCGGTTGATGATAGCGTGCGATGAGCCACGCAAATGCCTCTTCGGAGCCGGCCTGCAGCTCCCCTATGAGAGCTGCCTCTTCCGACTGGAGCGGTAGCGCGCTGGCAATATTGCCCATGGTGAGGTCCGCCTGCAAACAGTGTCCTCCCACCTATACCGCAAAAGAGGTACATCTGGCATCCCTTGAAGACCGCCTGGTTGAGCGGCTTTCGCAAGGCCAGAGCTAACCACTTTAAAACTAGCATCTTACGCGGCACACCTGCCGCCGAGCCACCTTACTGCCAGGAGCGGGAAACCGGGCCGCCGGCCGTGCGCTTCACGCCCCTATTTACTTAGACACCGGTTGCCCACCCAAGTGTTCCCGGGAACGCAAACGAAATCGTTCAAAAGAATTACTTCCCGGATTCCGGGATGAGGATCAACGAGTTGCCGAGGCCTCGCCTTCGACGGGGCTGGAATCGTCACCGTAGACCAGCATGTCTTCTGGCCAAAAAGTTCCATGCGGCGAGGTATAGATCAGCCGGAGGCCGAGAGCTTTCAGGCGGTCGGGCGGTATCGCCCAGCGCGACAATACGACCGGATCGCTTCCGTATTGCCTGCGCAGATCTTCAAGTTCCTCAGCGGTCACGATCCTGTAAGGATCGCGGCCGCGCCGCCAAATCACGAACTGCCCCATCGAGCGACAAGAGGGGAAATACGCTTGCCGCACGCCGGAGATTGCGAGTATGCCCGAAGCCGCAAAATCCGGCTC
>JASIJW010000295.1:0-5104 GCA_030050035.1 Acidobacteriaceae bacterium
CTCTTCGTGCTCGAACTTCGACGCCTTCCAGGCGCGAAGAGCAAATATCCGCTACAGGGCAAGTTCTGGAAAGGGTGGTCCCAAAGCCAAACCCGAGTTTGTGCACACGCTCAACGGCAGTGGACTGGCCGTGGGGCGCACCTGGCTGGCCATCCTCGAAAACTACCAGCAGGCCGACGGCTCTGTTATGGTGCCGCAGGCGCTGCGGCCGTATATGGGCGGGCTGGATAAAATAGTGAGAGGGTTCTGATGGCCTCTTTCACCTCCAGCGACACGGTTTCCGGATCGAACACGGGCGGCGTCTCGCGGGTCCTCAAAAGTTATTTCTACTGGACCTACAAGCGCGGCAGCTTCCATTACGACGTGATGGTAACGCTCATCCTGCTGTTCATCTTCGTCGCGCCGCATTTGTGGGACTTCGGGGAAAAGCCAACGCCCATGACGCGCGTGACGCATACGCTTGAGGTGACCGGATATGGCACGCACGGTCTGGTTGTAACGGTGGATGCCGCGGCGGTCGATGTTCCCGCAGGCGCTTCGAACCGTGTGGTAAGGGACGCGCTCCGCAAGGCCATTGAGCCGGTCACCGGCGATGCAGTTTCCGTGGAGCGCTGGATAACGGTGACCGATGCAAAAGGCAACCTGCAGTGGAAGGTCTGGGTTCACCGATAAAGCCGTCTCGTGTCCAGACCGATTGTTCTGGGCCATTGCTTAGGCCGTTGTTGCGATCTTCGATCTTCGTCCGGAACCTTGCGGGGGTCGACCGCGTAGATAAGAAAAGGAAAGAATCCATGCTTTTCTGCTTTCGGCGTTCTTCTTTTGGAAGACTGTCTTTGGCGGCTCTGCTCACGCTGACCGTGATGCCCGGCCGCGCATTTGCCGCCGGCGACCTGAAGGCCACGCTCGCGCGGCTGGATGCTGCCGCAGCAAAGTTCCACTCGACGACTGCCAATTTTGAATTCACGAGCATTCAAACCGATCCGGTGCCCGACAAAGACGTGCAGACGGGCGTGGTCTATTACCAGCGCACGGGATCGAGCTTCCAGATGGGCCTGCACATCACCGAGGTGAACGGGGAGAAGGCTCCCAAGATCATCGTCTGCTGCCAGAGCGGCAGCGTGCGGCTCTATGACGAAAAGCTGAACCATGTGACGGTGTTCAACAAGCTGAGCCAGTACGAGAGCTGGTTCATGATGGGTTTTGGGGCCAGCGGCAAAGACCTGGCGGAAAAGTTTGATATCACTGATGACGGCCCTGAGATGGTGGACGGCGTAAAGACCGAAAAGCTCGAGATGATTCCCAAGGACCCGACCGTGCGCCGCAACGTGGCCAAGATCACGCTGTGGATGGATCTGGACCGCGGCGTGAGCCTGAAGCAGCGCTTCGACGAGGACCCCAGCCACTACCGCGTTTGCACCTATTCGAATTTCCAGATGAATAAGGGTGTTCCGAAGGACGCTTTCACCTTCAAGACGAACAAGCAGACGACGGTTGGCAGCCAGTAGGATCGGCGGCTGACCTTCAGTCATATGTTCCGAGCGAGCAGAATACAACCGCAGGTCCTTCGACTCGTCACGCTTCGCGTGACTCGCTCAGGATGACAGGCTTTGGAGATGTTGATTGATTGCGAAGCTACGCCATCGCCTCAGTCGACTGCCTGATAACATCCGCTGTGCGCTCTACGTGGTTTTTGTAGCTTGCGGCTACGAACTCGAAGAACAATGGGTGCGGCTCAAGAGGTTTCGACTTGAACTCGGGGTGGAACTGGCAACCGACGAAATAGGGATGGCTCGGGATCTCGACGATTTCTACGTAGGTCTGGTCGGGTGTGGAGCCGCTGATGCGCAGGCCGGCGCCGGTCAGGAGCGCTTCGTATTCGCGGTTGAACTCGTAGCGGTGACGGTGACGCTCGCTGATCTCGGTTGCGTTGCCGTAGGCCTTTGAGGCGAGCGAATCCGGCTGCAGGATGCAGGTCCATGCGCCCAGGCGCATGGTTCCGCCCATCTCTTCGACGCCGAGCAGCTCGCGCAGCTTGTAGATGATGCGGTGCTGCGTGGCGGGGTCGAATTCGCTGGAGTTTGCGTCCTTGAGGCCGCAGACGTTGCGGGCGAACTCGATGCAAGCGGTTTGCATGCCGAGGCAGATGCCGAAATACGGCACTTGTTTCTCGCGCGCGTAGCGGATGGCATTAAGCATGCCCTCGATGCCGCGCTTGCCGAAGCCGCCGGGGACGAGGATGCCGTCGAAGCCTTCGAGCTGGGCTTCGTAGCTGCGGTCGCCGGGCGATTTAGATTCGAGGCCTTCGGCTTCGAGCCAGGTGACCTTGAGCTTGAGATTCTGCGCGATGGCGCCGTGCGTGAGCGCTTCCTTGAGCGACTTGTAGCTGTCCTCGTACTCGACATATTTGCCGACGATTGCGATCGAGACTTCGTCCTTGGGGTGGTGAACGCGGTGCACGAGATCCTGCCACTTTGAGAGATCGGCTTCGGGCGCTTCTTTGTGCAGGTATCTCAGGATCAGCTCATCCACGCCCTCCCGCGCGAAGCCGAGCGGCACCTCGTAAATGGAGTCGACGGTGGTGGCGTTGATGACGGCGCGCTCTTCCACGTTGCAGAAGGCGGCGATCTTCTGCTTGATCTCGCGATTCAGGGGCCGGTCGCAGCGGCACATGAGAACGTCGGCCTGGATGCCGATGGAGAGCAGCTCCTTGACCGAGTGCTGGGTGGGCTTGGTTTTGAGCTCCTGCGCGGCGGCGATCCAGGGAACCAGCGTGAGATGAACAAAGACAGTATTTTCGCGGCCCAGTTCCTGGCGCATCTGGCGGATGGCTTCAAGGAACGGCAGCGATTCGATGTCGCCCACCGTGCCGCCGATTTCGACGATGGTGACATCGGCGCCGTTTGAAGCCACCTTGCGCATGGCGTTCTTGATCTCGTTGGTGACGTGGGGGATAACCTGGACGGTCTTGCCGAGGTAATCGCCGCGTCTTTCTTTCAAAATGATCTGCTCGTAGATGCGGCCGGTGGTCAGGTTGTTATCGCGGGATAGTGGCGCGTGCGTAAACCGCTCGTAATGGCCCAGGTCGAGGTCGGTCTCGGCGCCGTCGTCGGTAACAAAGACCTCGCCGTGCTGAAAGGGCGACATGGTCCCGGGATCCACATTGAGGTACGGGTCGAACTTCATCATGTTGACGCGCAGGCCGCGGCACTCGAGCAGGCAGCCGATGGAGGCCGCGGCAAGACCCTTGCCTAAACTGGACACAACTCCGCCTGTCACAAAGACATACTTTGCCGACATCGATGCTCTCTCAAAATGGGTTTTGGGGTTTTGGCCGAACGTGGTGGACACAATCAAGTATGACAGAAAACAGGGAACGAGGGAATAAGGGAACAAGGGACCAAGAAGGCAGGGAACGTGAAAAACGGGGCGGAAGAAGCAGCGGTCAGCTTTGCCGGCCGAGTTCCTCGTCGTGACCGATAATCCGGCGGTACTCGGTTGGGCATATCTGCTGAAGTTTTGTCAGCAATTCCCTGGGGTTGTAGCCAGAAACGTGATGGTGTTTCCCTTCGCATCGCTCATCGCCGCCGGGAGATACGACGACTACGGGGAGATTGGGACGTATTTCCTGCAGACGCGCGATGAGCTTTGCACAGGGAATACCGTGGACCTCGCTATCGAGCACAACGCCGTCCACGGCCGGGAAACGGGCTAGGGTTTCGATCGCCTCTTCTCCGCTGTAAGTGGTAATTACGTTCATCTTAGCGGTCTCAATTACCAGCTTACGGGTGGAGATGCTCTCGGGATATTCGTTGTCCACAACCATAAAGCACGGTCTCATAGCACTCTGTTGGATGAGACCTGAGGAGGGGTCGTCGATTTCACAAGGTGAAAATCGCGGTAGGGCAAAGCTCCGTACCCGGACCCTCGCACCCGCACCCGGCTACTTCTTTGCTACGGCCGCAGCCGTTTCACTGCCCCAGGTCAACTGTACCGAAGGCAGGCAGTCGTTCCCCTCGGCCGAGACCTTTAGCGTTCCCTGTGTCTTGCCCTGGATGAATGGAAATCCGGCTACTACGGCGTGACCGTCATGGTCAGTAACCACATCGACGTTTGAAATCTCGCCAAGCGACTCGAGAACCATGGGGAGCCGCGTTTGCGGCTCGAAACCATCAGCTACGATCAGCACCGCTGCCGAGCCCGGCGCCGCGACTCTGGCTTCGAGGCGGCAACCCCCGACCTGCGATACCACCGGATGGGGGACCAGAGTTCCATAGGCAGTCACACCATTATCACGGCTGATGAGAGCGTAGCGCGTTGGCTCACCAGAGATTTCCTTGGGAGAGACGATGACTTCGACCCCCGGCAATCGCGACGCAAACTCCTCGTCAGGACGCGGCTGGCGGGTCATTATGAGGCCTTGTGCGTTCACATATACATCCTGGCCTGTGGGACTCGTAAGCTTTCCGACCTCCCAGATGTCTAAACCATAGACCTTGTCCTCGGGAGTTCCCTCGGCGAAGATCCGATAGCGGATCACGCCGCCTTCGGGGGCCTGAGTCTCGTCAGCCTTCTCAAATCGCAGGCGGTAGCCCATACGGTCAAGATTGCCCGCACTGTTATTGTCCCAGTGCAACTGGTGAAGGAGAGTGGCGAGCATTTCCTTGCTTGGCGTTGAACCGTCTTGGAAAAGCGCGTAAGGGAGGTCGTCCATGTCCTTCCCTTTCGCTTTGGATTCCTTGGCGCAGGCAGGAGGATGAAACTGCACAATGATGCAGCATGCAATCAGGAGAAATCTGCGGGGGAGCATGGGTATAGTGTCTGCCATTGGCTTGAGCCGCGCAACAAGAAACCGGCCCCGGTTGATAGCCGGGGCGGTTACTGAGGTTTAAAAGTTCGCCGGGGCGCGCCTTGCCTGCCTAAGCCCGCTCTTACAAGCCTTCTTTTAGAAGTTCAAGGTGAGTTTCGCCGTCAGGGCGCGGGGGGTTACGTAGTGCGTGCCGCTGAAGGTGGAGAGGAAGTTATAGAGCGTGAACTTGTTGGTGATGTTGACGGCCGTCAGGTCCAGGTCGAGCTTGTACTTGTCGGCGTGAAAGACGTTGTTCTT
>JASIJW010000296.1:0-7475 GCA_030050035.1 Acidobacteriaceae bacterium
GGCGGGTTTCGAGCAGCACGCCGAGGCCCCATCCGTCCACGCCGGCGTTGTTGCTGGCGATGGTGAGGTTGCGTACGCCGGTGTCGCGCAGCGCCTGGATGAGCGCCTCGGGAATGCCGCACAGGCCAAAGCCGCCAATGGCAAGCAGCATGCCGTCGCGGACTACTCCATCGAGGGCGGAACGCGCGTCGGGGTAAAGCTTGTTGAGGCCGCGGGGTGTGGTGGTCATGGTGTTGGTCAAAAGCGACAGCAGCAAGTTAGCTTCGCTCTCGCGAAGTTAGCGGGTTAGCGAGTTAGCGGGTGGTGCCCCATTTCTCGGGCCAAACATCATCAGATCCCCAGCATCATTTTGGCGATTACGGAAAGCTGCATGAACGAGGTGCCTTCGTAGATTTTGCCGATCTTGGCGTCGCGGTAGAGTTTTTCGACGGGGTAATCGCGGACGAAGCCGACGCCGCCCAAGACTTCAACCGCGAGGCTGGCGACGCGCTCGGCAACCTGCGAGGCGAAGTACTTGCACATGGCGGCTTCCTTGCGGAAGGGCATGCCGGCATCCTTGAGGCGCGCGGCGTTGTAGACCATGAGCCGCGCGGCTTCAATATCGGTGGCCATTTCGGCGAGCTGGAACTGCATGGCCTGGAAATCGACGAGCGGTTTGCCGAACTGCTTACGTTCTTTGGCGTATTTTGCGGCGTGCGCCCATGCGCCTTCGGCGAGGCCGAGCATTTGCGCGCCGATGCCGATGCGGCCTTCATTGAGGGTCTCGATGGCGATTTTGTAGCCAAGACCGGGTTCGCCCAAAACCTGCGCAGGGCCCAGGACGCAGTTGTCGAGGATGAGCTCGCAAGTGGACGAGGCGCGGATGCCGAGCTTGTCTTCCTTGCGGCCGATGGTGAGGCCAGGCGTATCACTTTCGATAAGGAAGGCGGTGATGCCCTTATATCCAACTGAAGGATCGATGGTCGCGAAGACGATGAACAGGCCGGCTTCGCGGGAGTTGGTGATCCAGAGCTTGCGGCCGTTGAGAATGTAGTCGTTGCCGTTGGGCTTGGCGTAGGCTTCGAGCGCAAATGCGTCAGAGCCGGAGCTGGCCTCGCTGAGCGCGTAGGCGCCGACGATCTCTTTAGCGAGACGCGGCAGATAGTACTTGCGCTGCTCTTCCGTGGCCCAGCGCAAGAGCGCGTTCGTCACCAGCGTGTTCTGCACGTCCACGAGCACGCCGACGGATGGGTCGACGGTGGAGATCATCTCGACGGCGAGGATGGAATCGAAGAATGTGCCGCCGCTGCCGCCGAACTCCTCGGGGATGGGGATGCCCATGAGGCCGAGGTTGAAGATGCGGCGGATGAGCGCGGTGTCGAAGTGCTGCTCTTCGTCCATGCGGCGGACAAGCGGCGCGATTTCATTTTCCGCGAACTGCCGAACGGTGTCGCGGAAGAGCGATTCGTCCTGGTTGAGCTCGGTGATAGGCCGATGCAGCGAGAGAGGATTCACACGGTACTCCGGATGGAGGACGCGGATTGAGGGCGTTGACCTTGGGAGTTGTGACCCCTGGAGTATTATGACAGATGATTTTTTGCCGTTCGCGGCAATTTGCTGGCGCATTCGATGGTTGAGCTGCGCGGCAGGAGAGCGGGATGCAGATTCGGGATCGGGTTTTTGTAGTGACGGGCGCGGCGTCTGGACTGGGCGCGGCTGTGGCGCGAATGGTTGTGGCGGAAGGCGGCTCGGTGGCGGCCGTGGATTTGAACCGCGCGGCCGGCGAGGCGCTTGCCGGCGAGTTGGGCTCGCGGGCGCGGTTTGTGACTGCGGATGTGACCAGCGAGGCCGATGCGAAGGCTGCGATCGAAGCGGCGGGGCAGGCGTTCGGACATGTGCATGCCTTAGTGAACTGCGCGGGCATTGCGCCGGCAGAGCGCGTGGCGGGGCGCGATGGGCCGCACCGGCTGGAAAGCTTTGCGCGCGTTGTGAGCATCAATCTTATCGGCACGTTCAATATGATTCGCGTGGCTGCTGTGGCGATAGCGCAGGAAGAGCCGGGCGAGGACGGCGAGCGGGGCGTGATCGTGAACACTGCATCGGTGGCGGCGTTCGAGGGACAGATCGGGCAGGCGGCGTATGCGGCATCGAAGGGCGGGGTGGTGGCAATGACGCTGCCCATTGCACGGGAGCTGGCGCGGTACGGGATTCGCGTGGTGACGATCGCGCCGGGCGTATTTGAGACGCCGATGATGGCGGGATTTTCCGCGGAGGTGCAGGAGTCGCTGGGCAAGAGCGCGCCGTTCCCGCAGCGGCTGGGCCGACCAGCCGAATACGCGGCGCTGGTAAGGCATATCTGCGAAAACCGCATGCTGAATGGGGAGACGATCCGGCTGGATGGGGCGTTGAGGATGGGAGCGAAGTGAAAGAACAGGGAACAAGGGAACGAGGGAACAAGGGACCAAGGAAGCTGGAAGGCGGTGGTGGCCGAAGCTTTCCGAGAAGCAGGTTCTTCGACTGCCCGCCCCGTTCGTTTACCTTGGCAAACTCGCTCAGAATGGTAGTGAATATGGCGGGGTGGCTGCAGCATCGAATGATGAGGGGTTCTGAAGAGAATGGATGATCCGGTGGTGATTGTGGGGGCGGCGCGGACGCCGATGGGCGCCTTTCAGGGCGAGCTGAAGGGCGCGGCGGCGCCGGAGCTGGGCGCGGCGGCGATTCGCGCGGCGGTTGAGCGGGCGGGCGTGGCGGCCGACTCGGTGGACGAGGTGTTGATGGGCTGCGTGCTGCCGGCGGGGCAGGGACAGGCGCCGGCGCGGCAGGCGGCGCTGGGTGCGGGCTTGCCGGTTTCAACGGGCGCGACGACGGTGAACAAGATGTGCGGGTCGGGCATGAAGGCGGCGATGCTGGCGCACGATCTGCTGGTAGCGGGCAGCGCGAAGATTGCCGTGGCGGGCGGCATGGAGAGCATGACGAATGCGCCGTATCTGCTGGATCGCGCGCGGGCCGGGTACCGCATGGGGCACGGCAAGGTGATGGATCACATGTTTCTCGACGGGCTTGAGGACGCCTACGACAAGGGGCGGCTGATGGGCACGTTTGCCGAGGATTGCGCGCAGTGCTACGGGTTTACGCGCGAGGAGCAGGATGCCTACGCGGCGGCCTCGCTGCTGCGGGCGCAGAAGTCGGTGGCTGATGGCAGGTTTGCCGCGGAGATTGCGCCGGTGACGGTGAAGTCGGGACGGACGGAGACGGTGGTCGTGCAGGATGAAACGCCGGGCAAGGCGAATGTCGAAAAAATTCCGACGCTCAAACCGGCGTTTCGCGAGGGCGGAACGGTGACGGCAGCCAACTCGAGCTCGATTGCCGATGGTGCGGCGGCGCTGGTGCTGATGCGGAGATCGCAGGCGGAGGCGCTCGGGCTGACGCCGCTGGCTACGATTGTGGGCCATGCGACGTTTTCTCATGCGCCGAATTTGTTTGCGACGGCGCCGATTGGGGCGCTGAAGACGCTTGAGGCAAAGACCGGTTGGGCGCTCGATGAGGTAGATCTGTTCGAGATCAACGAGGCGTTTGCGGTGGTGGCGATGGCGGCGATGAAGGAGCTGGGGCTGCCGCACGATAAGGTGAATGTGCACGGCGGCGCATGTGCACTGGGGCATCCGATTGGCGCCTCAGGTGCGCGGATCCTGGTGACACTGCTGGCGGCGATGGAGAAGTATGAATTGAAGCGCGGAATGGCGGCGCTGTGCATCGGCGGTGGTGAGGCTACGGCGATAGCGGTGGAGCGCTGGTGAGGCAGTTTCACAGTTTTTTAGATAGAGATAAAAAACAAAGACTAAAGACTAGGAACTATAGATATCCCACCCTAGCCGCAAGAACAAAGACGCGGCGAGGGTGGGGCACCCGCACCCGGCAGTTTGCGGTTCACGGTTCTTAGATTAGAGATAAAAAAACAAAGACTAAGGACTATAGATATCCCACCCTAGCGACAAAAACAGAAACGCCGCAAGGCTTCACCCCACGGACGAAGACCTGTCCGCGGGGACCCCGGCGTGGGGTACCCGGCCGGTTGGGTACCTGTTTTATTTCCTGAATAGCTATGCGGTATCGGGTCAGGCGGTCCCGAGCATGTCCATGAAGAAGTAGCCCCAGTTCTCTGCACAAGTCATTGCGGCGGCCCCGTTCGACGCGGCCAGCGACTGCGCTGCTCTCTTGCCATAGGTCTGCTTTGGAACCCCGTTCACCAATGGATTATCCGTGGTGTTGAGCACCCGGTGGCTGACCTCGTGGGCCAGCGTGTTGAAGGCTTCGGGGCGGCTTTGGCCAGCAAAGCCCGGCAGCACGAATACACGAATGCCACTGGGTAGAAAGTGCTTGCCGTCATCTCCGGGAAGATTGCGGATGACCTGGGCCAAATCTCCTTGAACCACCTCGGCGCAGTCCACAGTGGCGCCGAGCGGCTTTACCACGAAGGTCAGGCGCATGCACTGGGTGTTCAGAAAGCTGTCAAACGCCTTCAGCTTGGTCAGCATTTGCGGAGTCTTGCCCTCGACGCCGAACCATGTTTCCAGGGCCTTGCCACCCCCACCGCCGGCCGCATCCTTGGCCAGCTTGTTGAGGATCGGACAGTATTCCGTAATGGCCGCCTTGATGGTATCGCTGGCACCTTCGAACCCGATTGTATACATTGAAACCTTCCTCCATTTGTCGGGTGTTTTCAATATGCTTACGTGGGCGGGTTGAGTATACACCCGATGCTTGTGCAAAGCCGGAGAGAGGCAGGGGTAGTGGACGGGGACCGAGGACTTATAAAAAACCAGAAACTGAAAAAGGCAAAAACTATAGATATCCCACCCTAGCGACAAAAACAAAAACGTCGCGAGGGTGGGGCACCCAGTTCATTGGGTGAGGTACCCAGTGTTCTGAAACACCCGTCTAGGTGCTGGGTAAGAAGCTTACGGCTGGACTACGCCGTGGCGGATCGCGTAGCGGACTACGCCGGCGGTTTCGTGGATGCCTAACTTTTCCATGATGCGGCTGCGGTAGGTTTCCACGGTCTTCACGCTGATTTCGAGCAGCGAGGCGATCTCCTTGGTGGTTTTGCTCTCCGCAATCAGTTGCAGCACCTGGCGCTCGCGCGGGGTGAGCGGGTCTTCCGGCAGCTCGGATTTATTCTGGTAAGCTTCGACGGCTGCCTGAGTAACTTCCGGGCTGAAGAAGCTGCCGCCACGTGCGGTTTCGCGGACCGCATGGACCAGTTCTTCAGCGGAGCGGGTTTTCATGACGAAACCGCGGGTGCCGGCGCGCAGTCCTTCCAGAATGAACTGCCGCTCGGTGTGCATGGTGAGCATGATGGTTTTGGTTGCGGGCGAGAGGCGGCGAATCTCGCGGGCCGCGTCAATTCCATTCAAGAACGGCATCGAGAGATCGAGGACAGCTACGTCGGGGTGAGTTTTTTCGGCCCATTCCACAGCTTCGCGTCCGTTCGAGGCTTCCGCGACGACCTTGAAGCCCTCACGCTCGAGGATAGCGCGAAGGCCATCACGCACTACGGGATGGTCGTCGGCGAGGAGAATCTGAATCGGCATGTTCCACCTGTTGTAAGGGCACAGTAATCTCCAGCCTCGTGCCTTGGCCCTCGGCAGATTGGATGCGGAGTTTGCCCCCGAGGGCATTCAGGCGTTCACGGATGCCGAGTAATCCCAGGCCGGGCAGTGCGGACTGGACGGTGGCTGCCGGGTCAAAGCCTATGCCGTTGTCGGAAACGGTGCAGCGGAGGGTGTTGCCGCGCCGGCTGAGATGAATGCGGACACGGGTGGCGCGGGCGTGGCGGCGGACGTTGGTGAGCGCCTCCTGAATGATGCGGTAGAGTGCGACGGCGAGCTGGGGCGGAAGTCGGCCGTTGAGCGTGGACTCCACGTTGATGTGCAGGCCGGTGCGCTGGCCGAAGTTGGCGGCCAGGAACTCGACAGCGGGGACGAGACCCAGGTGATCGAGCATGGCGGGGCGCAGTTCGTGGGAGAGATCGCGGATGCGTTCTTCGACCAGGCCGAGGAGCGCTTTGACGCCGCTCATGCGGGCCTTGATTTCAGGCGGCATATCGCGCATGGTTTCGTCGAGACTGAGATGAACGGCGACCATGAGCTGGCCGGCGTCATCGTGCAGGGCGAGCGCAATGCGCTGCACCTCCTCCTCGAGAGTTTCATTGAGGCGGCGCAGGGCGGTGTTGGCATCGCCGATGGCGCGATGCGTCATCTCGAAGGGCGACATGGCTTCGACGAGGAACTCGCCGGCTTTCCGGATGGCCTCGGCAGGCTTGACGGCGAACTGATTGCCGCGCAGGATTGCAGCCAGCGCGCCGTGATGAAGGCTGACCATGGCGAGAATGCCCTCACCGGAGGTAAGGCACTGTCGACCGAGCTCGTAGGCCTGCTGCAGCGGCGCCTCGCCGCCTTCGGCCAGATAACGGCCCAGCGCTTCGGCGTATTCCCGCTGCAGTTCGCCAGGCGAAGATTTTTCGCTTGCGCTTACTGTGGCTTCCATTTCTTCACCGTGACGGTGGTTCCCTGTCTCGGTTTGGAGACGATGTTGAAGTCGTCCATGATGCGCCTGACGCCAGGCAGTCCGAGGCCGAGACCGTGCGCGGTAGAGTTGCCGTCGTGGAGGGCGTTGCGCAGGTCGCGGATGCCGGGACCGTGGTCGACGGCGGTGATCGCGATACCGGCGGATCCCAGTCGCTGATCCCTGGCTAAATGGATCTCGCCTTCGCTTGCGTAAGAGACGATGTTTCGCGCCAACTCGGAGATGGCGGCGGCTATCAGCGTGCGGTCGATAGATGGGAAGCCCAGCTCGGCGGCAAGCTCGCGGCCGCGCCTGCGGGCTTCAAGAATGTCGGTTGCGGACCCGATCGGCACACATATGCCTCTTTCCGCTTCTTCGGCAGAGAACCGAGCCGCGTGCAGATGTCCGGCGGGACGTGTGTGACCTATCGGGCGCGTTGAGGTGCGAGATTGAGCGGCGGAACAGCTCTGGCCGGATGCCCTGTGATTTTCTTCAGGCAAGCGGGAACGATTCGCATTGCGACCATCATCGATAGAGAACTTATTCAAAAATGCGATAACCCTGCGAGTTCCGATGCGTTGGCCGGAAACCCGCGCCTTTGTTTTGAAATCGGCAAGGCCGGCATCCTGCACGGCAGCTACGGCCTCGATTCAAGGTTCGTCAGTCGAGGTCCAGCCTTGCGACAGCTACCGTTACATCAGCTTTGATGCCGACAATGAAGATGTGGCCACCCCGGAAAAAAGACGATTGAGGCCAGGTCTGGGACCTGTGACCACTGATTGAACCAATTATTGAACCGGACCTATTGAACTGAGCCGAGGGGCTGCAGGCGCCGTGTAGAGGATTTACCTGACAGGCGGGTAAGCAGCCCGGTCCATACTGATGAGTTTGCCGTTGCCTGGGCTTGTGAGCTTGCCATTGCAGGGAGCGGC
>JASIJW010000297.1:0-6360 GCA_030050035.1 Acidobacteriaceae bacterium
CGAGTGGGGCCAGTCCGGTTACGATATCCGCAACCGCGCCGTCATCGACGTGGATTACGACCTTCCGTTCGGTGTGGGCAGGCAGTTTGTCAACCATCCTGGTCTCCTCGACAGGGTTATCGGCGGATGGAAGACCGATATGGAGTGGTGGGGCCAGACCGGCCAGCCGTTTACCGTTGGGATCAGCAGAACTTCGACCTTGCTCCCCGGTGCTACGAGCGCGGTGGGCATGTCGAATGCCAACGGCGGCCTGGCTAACAGCGCCATCAAGGTCGGCAATCCGTACTCAAACAAGCTGACGGCGCCCGCGGCCGATCTCCCGGGCGGCGGTCTCCTGACACAGAGCGGTATGACTGCGGGGACGCCGTCGAATACGGCCGCGGACGTTTGCGCCGCTCAGACCAAAACGAGGGATCGCTGGGTTAATCCCTGCGCGTTCGCCGACCCGCTGGGCGTCGGCAGCGCGAACAATGCGATCTCCGCTGCGGCTCTGGCGCCTTATGAAACTGGCACCTTCAGCTACGCTTCCGGACCAGTCGGCGCCGATAACTCGTTTTGCTCCGGGTTGGGATGCACCACCTCCAGCACGGGGGCGACTGCCGGAACTCCGGTTCCGTACGTCAACGGCTACGCAAACGTAGCGCCCTTCTTCGGCTCCCCGAAGAACGACGTTTCGGGGCCGGGCAACTGGAGGCTGAATGCGTCGCTGTTCAAGGACTTCAGGACGTTCCATGAGCAGTACCTGGAGTTCCGCGCCGATTCCTTCAACGTGCTGAACCACCCAACCTTCGCCAACCCCAGCATGAACACGGTTATCGGAGCCAGCACCGTCCAGCTTACCCAGCCGATGTCGGAGCAGAACTACACAATCGACGCACGCACCTTCCAGTTGTCGGGCAAGTACGTGTTCTAACCCTCGAGCAACAAACGAGGCATTGCTAAGTGGGGCCGCTTTTCTTATGAATTGCGGCCCCATTTGACTTTTCTGTCTACAACCTCCGTTTCACAACGGCGCCGCCGTACAATTCCAACAAATAACACCAGGTATGAGACAAAATCGCAGAACCTTTCTTCGCAAAGCAGCGTTGACCAGCGGGGCAGTTGCTCTGAGGACCGCTTCAGCTAAAGCAGCACAGGGAACTGGTTCCCTGGTGGCGAACAATTCGCAGCCGGAAGCTCCCAGCGCTGACGAGTTTCGTCACGCGTTTCTGTCGCCGGCGAAAAAATACCGACCCATTGCGCGCTGGTGGTGGCCAGGCAATCTTGTTACGGATGCGGAGCTGCGTCGCGAAATCGATGTGCTCGACAAGGCAGTTTTTGGCGGCGCCGAGATACAGGCCTTTGTCAAAGGCTTCAATCGCGCCGATTTCACAGACGCGCAGTGGCAGCAAATGAACAGCTATGCCTCGGAGTCCTTCTTCAGCCATGTCGCCGCGGCTGTTGAAGAAGCGCGAAACCGCAGCATGTTCATCGACTATACCTTCGGCTCCGGCTGGCCTTTCGGAGGCGGAGAAGCGATCACGCCGGAGCTTGCCTCGGTCGAATTGCGCTCAACGCACGTTTCTGTTTCCGGTCCTGCGAAATTCCGCGGCCAATTGCAGGTTCCCTCCGTAACCGATGGCGATCCCTTGCATGGAGCCGACAGACTGAACGGTCTTCCGCAAGGATGGCCGGAGCGGCTGAAGAAGCGCACCAGGGTGGTTGCCGTTGTCGCAGTGCGCGGCGAGGACGCAGAATGGCGGTTTCATGCGCGCGGCGGTCCTGGGCAAACCGTTGTGAAGCCCGGCGAGTTGGAGCATGGGTCATCAATCGATCTGACCTCTCGCTTGAGCGCCGACGGAATGCTGGACTGGGACATTCCACCGGGAACCTGGCAGCTCTTTGTCTTTGCTTCCGTGCCAACAGTGCAGCGTGTGAACGGAGCCGGAGATGTAGGCCCGCAGCTCGTGATGGACCATCTGAGCTCTGCGGCTTTTGCGGCGCATGCCAAGCGCGTCGGCGACAATGCGATCCCCTATATCGGCCAGTATTTTGGCAACGGCCTGCGCGCCGTCTTTTGCGACAGTTTGGAAGTTGCTGCGAATCTCTTCTGGAGCGACGATTTTCTGGCCGAATTCCGCGGACGCCGCGGCTATGACCTGCTTCCATATTTGCCCATTCTCAAGCTACAGACGAACGTTGAGCCATTTGGCGAATATATCGACATTCCCGACTTTGACATGGCCGGCATCGGCGACCAGGTGCGCCGCGATTATCGTCAGACGGTCTCCGATTTGATGATCGAGCGTTTTTACGGACAGTTCAATCGATGGGCGCACGAATACATGCTGCTCTCGCGCACCCAGGCCCATGGCGCGCCGGCCGACGTGCTGCGAATCTACGGCGAGGCAGATATTCCAGAAACCGAGATGCTTTATGATGCCGGAGGCTACGACTTTCTCAAAATGGCAGCGTCTGCGGCCAATGTTTATGGCCGCGCCATCGTTGGTAGCGAGTCGTTCGTCTGGCCAGGCGCCGCTTATGAAACAACTCCCGAAAAGGTGAAGGTGGCTGCCGACGAGGCGCTCACGGCTGGTGTGAATGCCATCGTCTATCACGGATTTGCGTACCTCGTTCCCGGCCTTCCGCCGCCGGGATGGCATCCCTTCAGCGGCATCAACAACACCGGCAACTACTCTTCTCAATTCAACGAGCTTAATCCCTTCTGGCCGCACTTTGCACAGCTCAACAACTACATCACGCGTGTGCAGTACATTTCACAGGTCGGGAAAAATGTTGCCGGAGTCGCGCTCTATCGCAACGATCTGATCCACGGTGCCGATGACCTGCCGCCACTGCCGCGCCTGAATCAAGCGCTTCTGGATGCCGGGTATAACTACGATCACATCAATGCAGATTCGCTCGCGAATTGCTCGGTACATGATCGCATGCTAGTGACTGCCGGCGGGGCGCGATACCGGGCGCTGGTTTTTCCTGCTGTCCAGTCGTTGGATGTCGCCATGGCTCGCCAGCTCGAAAAGTTCGCAGCCGCAGGACTTCCGATCGTTTTTACCGGTACGCTTCCATTCGAATCCGAAGGGCTGTCAGAAAACGGCGACAGAAATCGCTCTGTCGCAGAAGCGATTTCCGCAGTTCGCAAGTTTTCGAACGTCCACTGCGCGGCTGATGCAAATGCGGCTCTCCAAATGCTCTTTCAGGCGACGAACCCTGACGTGAAGTTTTACGGGAAGCCTCTTTCATTCATCCACAAGAAAATTGCGGAGGTTGATGTGTATTTTCTACGCAACGAATCGGATACGATCGCACTGCTGGACGCCGAATTTGAAGCGCAGGGAGCGCCCGAAGTGTGGGATCCATGGACGGGCAAAGCCGTACTTGCGCCAGTGTTCACGCGCAGCGATGACTGGGCTCGTGTAAAGCTCAATCTGCCGCCGCTTGGCTCGGCACTCATTGTCTTTGATCCCGCAGGCCCGGCGCTCTCTGCGCCGCAGCCTCCTCCAGAACGCCTGAAACGCGCCGAACAGCTAACAGATAGTTGGCAACTAACGGCCACGGGCCTTGTTCCGTCCGGCAAAACCGCTGTTCTCCGCCGCGACTTGCCGGAACTAGTCGACTGGTCGCTTGACTCCGAGCTTCGCGGCTTCTCCGGGCGAGGCGCTTACAGATCGAACTTCGCCGTGCGCCCTGCAGACACCGGATCCCGGATCGTTCTCGATCTTGGGATCGTGCGGGACGTCGCGGAGGTCACAGTTAACGGCCGGCAAGTTGCCACGCTGCTGCTGCGTCCCTATCGGGTTGAAATTACAGACTTCGTGCAAACCGGAGAAAACGTGCTGGAAGTGGCCGTGACGAACTCGCTTTTCAATACTATGGTGCTGCGCGAGCCGCTACCGTTCCGTCCCGGCACAACGGAAAATCCATCTGGACTAATGAGCGCGGGGCTCATCGGCCCGGTGCAGATAGAGATCTCATAAGGCCCAATGGAATTCACTTTGTCCGCGGCACCTGCTCCATCGCCCAGCGGACAAATTCCTTGCCCGCCGCAAAGTTATCATACTCTGCCGGTAGTTTTCGGCCGTCCGTGTACTCGTTGTAGAGCCACGGATCGACCATGGCGAAGACGGTTCCGCGGCCGTACTTTGCCGTGGCCATGAAGATGTCGTCGCCTTCCTTGAGTACTGGCCGGGCCGGCGGCATCGCGGTAATGGTGCAAACGTCCTTAACATACAGCGTATGCGGATGGTGAAAGATTGGCCCGCTGCCGTCGATGGCGATCTTCCCCATCTCCCACTGCGTGCCGACTACGTGCTTGCGCAACACGCTGTTGAAATGAATGCCGAACTTCTCCGCGATGACATTGAAGTGATCCAGATCGGCGAAGGAAGTGTCGTTCTCCATGATCAGAAGCACGCCGCCGGCCTTCACCCACGCGGCAACTTGCTCCGCATCCCGGTCATTGGCAAAGTGCGCATGCGGATTCTTGTCCAGATTGTCGGGCGACGCGATCACGAATACCTGCGCGCCGCTTAGTTTAGCAGCGGTTGGCTCCGCATAGAGCGATTTCGTTTCTGCGCCGAACTGGCGAAAGATGTGCCCGAAGAGCGAATAGCCGGGCATATCCTCTGTCTCCCATTTGTAATGGAAGTACATCTCATGACCGAACGCATCGGTCCGCTGCTGCGAGTTGAACCAGCCGTCTACCATCACTACGTCGCCGCGGCCCAGCTTCGCGTTCTGAGCGTTCTCCATCTCCACGCTGGCCAGCAGAAATGCGCCTACGCCTTTGGGATCGTTAGTGGCGCGCTTCTCCCCGATATAGTATGCGTAGCTGCCATCGCGATAAGGGTCGCCGCCCAGACCGGCGCCTTTCACGGTATCGGTGAGCGAAACATCTTCATCCGGGCCGGTCTTCACGAAGTGCGTCAGTATCCCGCGATACCCGCGCTCCGCGTTCTCCACATACCGCTCTGGCAAATAGCCGCGGCGCACGCCTTTGGCCAGCGCATACACGAACATGCATGAAGCAGAAGATTCGAGGTAATTACCCTTCCCCGTGGGCTTGTCGATGACCTGATACCACAGCCCGGATGCCGGATCCTGGTAACGCGCAACCGCTTCTGCCTCTCGCCGCAGAATGGCAATCAACTGTGCGCGTTCTGAAGCGAGCTCTGGGTCGCCGGCCGGATAGTAGTCGAGCGTATCGACCAGCGCCATCATGTACCATCCCATGCCACGCGCCCAGAACTGGGACGAATCCCCGGTTGCCGGATTTGCCCAGCGCTGCTGCTTCGATTCGTCCCACCCGTGATAGAGCAGGCCGGTTTTCGCATCGCGCGCGTGTTCTTCCATCAGCACAAACTGGTGAGTGATGTCGCTAAACTTCTCCGGGTGATGCGACACCGTGGCGTATTCGGCATAAAACGGCTCGGCCATGTACAGGCCGTCCAGCCACATCTGGTTCGGATAACGCTCCTTGTGCCAGAAGCCGCCCGAAGGCGCGCGCGGCTGATGCTCGAGCTGGTCATAAAGCAGCGTGGCGGCTTTCAGGTAAATGGGTTTCTGCGTCACGCGGTACAGCAGCAGGAGCTGACGCCCCAGCAGAATATTATCGAGCTGATATTCGTTGTATTTATAGGTGGGAATCGATCCATCGGGTCCGAGCAGCGCGTCAACCGAGCGCTGGATGTAGTGGAAGTAACGCGCATTCGCGGTGTTGAGCCATACCGCATCCATGCCCTCGAGCAATGTGCCCAACTCGTAGTTCCAGGTGCTCGCAGCTTCTGGCGAAGCAATCCGTCCATCGGGCCAGCGGGCAATAGCGGCATTGGCGGCGCGCTCAGACCAGGGCAGATCATCGGCGAAGGCAGAACTAATGCTGATCGACGCGACGCAGCCAATCATAACCAGGAAAAGAAGACGACGTATCATTTCCGCTCCGGATGAAGTGTTCCAAGAGTACGAAACTGGATTCACGAAACTGGGCTACTGCTGATGCACTACCAGTTGTATCCGCTCCGGAGCTGGCGCGACAACAACAAATCGGGAACGGCGCAAAAAGAAAACGCCCGAACTCCTCTGCCGGAGCCCGGGCGATGTATGTTCGTGCAAATGCTTTACCGCCGGCTGTTCAACTTGGACAGCAGCCGCAGCATCTCCAGGTACAACCACACCAGCGTGACCATGATGCCGAAGGCCGAGTACCACTCCATGTACTTGGGCGCGCCGTAAGCCACGCCCTGCTCCACGAAGTTGAAGTCAAGCACCAGGTTGAGCGCGGCGATGGCAACTACGAACAGGCTGAACGCGATACCTACAGGACCGGCGCCGTATACGCTCGAGAAGAAGCTCACATGGAAGAAG
>JASIJW010000298.1:0-3390 GCA_030050035.1 Acidobacteriaceae bacterium
ATTTCGCCCAGCCGCTCGGGATAAACCAGCGACATAAACGGGTACCACGCGCGGTATACGTCCCAGTAACCGTGGTCTGCGTACATCACGCCGGGAACAACCTTGCCGGTGTAAGCCGAAAAGTGTTGCGGCTTGCCGCCCGCATCCGGCTCGTGCCAGATGCGTGGGAACAACAGCGCGCGGTAAAGACACGAGTAGAACGTCCTGCGTTCGCGATCGCTGCCGCCCTCCGCCTCAATCCGGTGGAAATACTCATTCCAACTGGCCTTTGCCGCGGCGCGCAGCTCGTCCAAGCTCTTGGTGCCCAGCTCGCAGTCAAAGTTGCGCTCCGCCTGCTCGAAGGAGATGAACGAAGTCGCAATCCGCGCCTCGATTGTCCGTATATTGCCCGTGCGCGCGTTGCCGAAACGCACCATCGCAATCTGGCTCTCGCCTTCGGCGCGCGTCTCGCAGCTCTCCCACGGCTCGGCGAAATGCACAACGTAATAGTTGGCAAAATTCTCCGGCACGCCGCCGCGGTTCGTGCGGGATTTGAACCGCAGAACACTCTTGCCGTCGGTCTCGATCGGATCCGTGCTGTGAGGAACCTCAACCAGAAAGCCGGAAGGCCGATCATCCGCAAACTGCGCCGTCACCACTGCGCACCGCTCCGACGGCACCAGCTCCACATCGGCCTGGTAGCGCGCCAGCGTGAGCCGGAACGAATACGGGTGCAGGTGCGCATCTTCCGGCCGCCAGCTCGAAGCGCGCGACTCGGCCTTCGGATTCGGGTCACCCGAGAAAGGCAAAAAAATCGCCTGTCCGTAGTCGGAGAGCCACGGGCTCAACTGGTGCGTGCAGCGCAGCCCCTGCAGCCTCCGATGCGACGGCTGGAACATGAACGCGGTATCGTCCTCTGACTGCAAAGTCCAGTGCGCCATGCCGAAAGGTGCGGCCGCGATCGGCAGCGTATTGCCGCGCGAAAAGACGCGCGTGGACTCATTACCCTGCAGCGCGTTCACAAGATCAATCGGATCGACGCCCGGATCGACGCTCTCTGCCCGCTTGCCGTCGCCCACAACGCCCCGCTCGGCCTTCGCTTCGGCGTTCGCCGTCAACGCAGCCGCGCCAAGACCAGCCGCGCCGAGACTAGCCGCGCCGAGACTAGCCGCGCCCGACGCCTTCAAAAATGCTCTGCGATCCAAACCCTTCTTCACCATCCCCATGCCCTTCCTGAAATAAGAGCAACTCCATCCTTGCCGTACCCAACCTCCGTGCCCCGTCCTTGCGATTTTTTCTATCGCAAGGGCGGGAGACCACAAATGCTGCATAGAGGTTTGTGGAACCGTTCTAGCATCTAAATACTTCTCAGCACCGCAGGCCGCTCCTTTGCCAGCCTCAGCAGCAACTCGCCGAAGATCGTATTGGCCCACGCAAACCACGGCCGCGTGAATTTGTTCGGGTTGTCCTTCTCAAACGACTCGTGAATGAACCCCGTTCCCGCCGTCGTATCGCGCAGCCAGCGCAGGCAGCAAACAATCTCGTTGTCATCGGTTGAAGTCATTGCCCGTAGGATAATGCCCAGCGGCCAGATAAAGTTCAATCCGATATGCGGTCCGCCGATTCCCTCCGCAGCCGTGCCCTTAAAGAAATACGGGTTCGCGCTGCTCAGCGAAAATTGCCGGGTGCGCTGGTAAAGCGGGTCGTGAACATCCACCAGGCCCAGGTAAGGCAGGCTCAGCAGGCAGGGCGCGTTGGCATCGTCCATCATCAGCACATTGCCGTAGCCATCCGCCTCGTAGGCCCAGATAGTGCCGAACTGCGCATGCTGGCATGTGCCGTATTGCGCCAGAGCCGTACGCACCGTCCCGGCCAACTCGCCACAGGCCGCCGCAAGCTTCGCATCATTCAGCACCTTCGTCGCCATTTCCCCAATCTGCTCGAGCGACCGCACCGCAAACAGGTTCGACGGAACCAGGAATGGATAAATGCACGCATCGTCCGACGGCCGGAACATCGAATAGATCATTCCCACCGGCCGCGCCGGGTTCCCGTACCCATGCAGCGGAACTGTGTCGTACGGGACGTCGGACTTGCGCGCGAACGAATACGGTCCCGGTCCGTGCAACCGCTGCTGCTCGCGGAAAGTGTCCACGATCTTCCACGCAGCAGCCTTCCACTGCGCGTCGAAAGGCGACGTATCGCCCGTCATGCTCCAGTAGCCATGCGCCAGGCGCACCACATAACAGAGCGAGTCCACCTCCCACTTGCGCTCGGCCACGCCCGGAACCATCTTAGTTTCGTCTTTCACTGCCCACGGCAACGGCGGATCGGCCGTCGTGCGCACAAAGGCATTGGCATAGGGATCGATGAGCACCATGCGCGTTTGCCGCCGCACCAGCCCCTCGATCAGCGTGCGCAGCGTTCCATCTTCGCGGACGAACTGAAGGTACGGCCAAACCTGCGCTGCCGAGTCGCGCAGCCACAGCGCATCGATGTCGCCCGTCACCACATACGTATCCGGCTTGCCGTCCACCGTTCCGGTGGAGACAGTCGTGTCCAGCGTGTTCGGAAAGCAGCGCGCGAACATCGCCGCCAGCTCGGTATCGCCGATCTTCACCTGCATGGCGCGGATCGCCGCTTCAATCGCCGGGCTTGTGAACCTGCGCTCGCCCAGCGCCGGCCGTCCGCCGCCGAATCCCGTTCCCGTCGTATTCAGTCTTGACGCAAGTGCGCCCGCAAAGGCTGCCGCCGCTGTCAATGCCGTCGCTGCTGATCCCTGCAATGCCGCGCGTCGTGTGATTGGACCCAACGCCCACCTCAATTCAAATGATTGCTGCTGCTTTGCTGATTCGGTCGCCGGTCGCTTCCTTCCCCGGCTTTACTACTCTCGCTTGCTCTTCAGTTCCAGATCTGCCACCAGCGCGTCCATCGCCGCCGTCTGTGTTACTGCGTCTACCTGTCCCGCCAGCCCACCTATCAGCCCTGTCCACACCTGGCCGAAACCGTGGTCCGCCGTCTGATCGCGAGTCACGATGCTGCGCGCATTCACATCGACGAAGCGTTTTATGCGCTTGCGCAGATCCTTGTCGCCATCGGCCGCAGCGAGCACCACCAGATTGCGCACGAAAATTCCCTTGAACTGTTTGCCATCGCTGGAGCAGTTGGGTTCGCACTTCTCGTGCAGCACCCCATCGGCATCGGCCATTTTTTCCATCGCCGCGTCTGCAATCTGCCGCGCAGGATCAAGAAGCGTCTTGTTGCCCGTAGCGCGCGCGAGTTCTGCAAGTCCACCCAGAATCACGCCCTGGTTGTAGGTCCACTTGGTCGCGTGGTTATCGTGGCACTGGTCGTCGAGCCCGTCGCTGATCAGGTGATCGTCCTCGATCATGCCGGAAGCCGCAAACCACT
>JASIJW010000037.1:0-2748 GCA_030050035.1 Acidobacteriaceae bacterium
GACGCTGCGGCAAAGTAGCGATCGAACCGGCGGCTCCGCCAGTACCCTGAAACGCAAGCTTCATGCAGTACGAAAGATGAGGGAAGGCCCCTCGACCTTCGGGCTAACCATGGCGACCTCACAAACATTTCCAAATGCTTCTGGGATACAAATTGGGAGAACATTCATGAGCAATTCGGGCGAAGCGGCCATACCCGGCGATATATCCAGGCGAGAGTTTCTACGGACAACTTCGGCGGCGGCAGGAGTGGCAATCGCGTCTTCAGTGCTTCCTCGGGCCGCGGCACAAGGAACGAACATGAGGCGGCCCAATATCGTGTTTTTTTACACCGAAGGACAAAGAGCGGATGCATTGAGCCTTGCGGGAAACCCTATCCTCAGTACACCAAATCAAGATCGCATCGGGCGCGAAGGGGTATACTTCAACAATTCATTCTGCACCAATGCGCTCTGCGCCCCAGCTCGCGCCGTAGCGCTCACCGGGCTGTATTCGCACACCTCCGGCGCGCTTGACAATGTAACCAGGGAGCCGCTGCCACCAGATGTTCCTATCTTTACCGATTTGTTGCATGAGGCCGGCTATGACGTCGCAATGGTAGGAAAGGCTCATGTCGGCAATGGAGTAAGGGAGCGTTACTGGGACTATTACTTTGCATTCAACGGCGCTTCCACGGATTATTACAATCCGCACGCATTTGAAGGGCGCAAAGGGGTGATGGGCGGAGAGGAGATATACAAAGGCGAATTCCGAAATCAGTTTCCCGATAATGGGGCGCTAGACTGGACCGGAATTTACGCCGACGACCTCTTTACTGATAGAGCATTGGATTGGCTAAAGCAGGAGCGTGAACGCCCATTTTGTCTGCTTCTATGGCTTCAGGCTCCGCACTCCCCGTTCTATAGACCGCGGCGGCATTTGGATAAGTACAACGGTATACCGATCCCTAAACCCGCAACGTTCGATGACGATCTCAAAGGCTATCCTGGCAAACCACGTTGCTTCGCCAATGCTCTCAATAAAATTGGCACGATGCAGACGGGAGATAGTACCCGCTCATTAGAGGAATTAGTTAAGGATTACTATGCCGGCCTGAGCGCCGTCGACGATAACATTGGAAGAGTGATTGGCTTCCTCGAATCGTCTGGTCAGCTCGATGATACAGTCATTTTGCACAGCTCTGACCACGGATATTTTCTCGGTGAGTGGCGCTGCTTTGACAAGCGCTTCATGCACGAACCTTCCATCCGCACGCCGGCAATGATTCGCTATCCCAAGGCGTTTCGTCCGGGAACGAAGGTTGATCAAATGGTTCTGAACCTTGATTTCGCGCCAACTCTGCTTGAACTGGCAGGAGTCCAGGTTCCAGAAGCGATGCAGGGTAAAAGCCTGGTCAAGCTGGCTCAAGGCAAAGAGGGTGATTGGCGCCAGGATTGGCTCTATGAGTACTACGATTACCCGGGTGCAGAGCAAGTACGCCCTCACCGAGGAGTGCGGACTACACGCTACAAGTACATTCACTACTTTCTTGCGCCCGAAGAATTCGAGCTCTATGACCTACAGGAAGACCCCGCGGAAACGAAGAACTTGTTTGGGAGTCCGCAATACGCGGAAGTTCAATCGCACCTAGCAACCAGACTTGAACAGCTGCGGAAAGAAACTGGCGACGAGACCCGGGATGCTGTTGCTTAGATCCAGACCGGCATGCGCGATAGCCATGAGCTGCATAGACCCAATCAATGGAGACGGATGATGGAGCGAAGAGAGTTTTGCAAACTGGCTGGAATATCTGCGGCCGCGGCTCTGGTTTCTGAGACCCACCTGCTTGCTGAAGCCGCATCAACGCAGGAAAGCGCCTCGGAAACGGCCTCGCCTGACGCCTACGACTACGCCCGGTTTTGCGCGTTACCCGAAGACCAACGCGTGTTCTCCGTTCTTCGAAATGGCCGCATCGAGACCATTGGGCTGAATGAAGCTGATTGGAAACCAACCGCGTGGGGCACGCCTCCTGAGCTTCCTGGCGGCTCCTGGGATGGCGTCCCAATGACTTCTCCGCTGCTCGGGCTCAATGGCAATGGTCCCTATCAGCCTACCTGGGAGTCGCTCGTTGATTACGAAGCGCCCGACTGGTATCGCGATGCAAAGTTCGGTATCTGGGCCCACTGGAGCCCGCAATGCGTGCCGGAAGCCGGCGACTGGTATGCGCGCAACATGTACATCGAGCACATGGAGCGACCCAAGCTCAAGGGCTCAAGCCAGTACCTTTATCACCAAGAACACTACGGCCCGCAATCCCGTTTCGGCTATAAGGACCTTTGCCCGCAGTGGACGCTGCTGAACTGGGAGCCCGATGCGCTCACCGAACGCTACAAGAAGGCCGGCGCAAAGTTCCTTTTCGCCCTCGCTAACCACCATGACGGTTTGGACACCTGGAACTCGCGCCATCAACCTTGGAACGCCACGTCCATTGGCCCACACCGCGATGTCATCGGAGAATGGGCCCGGGCCGCTCGCAATCAGGGCATGCGTTTTGGGGTCACGGTTCACCAGGCGCGCAACTGGTGGTGGTTTCAGACCGCGCACGGCACCGACACATCTGGTCCCTACGACGGCATTCCGTACGAGGGACGCTTGCGCATTGCAGAAGGGAAGAACCAGTGGTGGGAGGGCCTCGACCCGCAGCGACTTTACGCTCCCAAGCACCCCTTTGATGCGCTACCCGACGTTTCCTACGTCAAGAACTTCTACGA
>JASIJW010000299.1:0-3032 GCA_030050035.1 Acidobacteriaceae bacterium
GGACACGGCCAAGCGCACCGGGGCAACGGTAGCCGGACCGATTCCTTTGCCGACGATCAAGAACAAGTACTGCGTGCTGCGTTCGCCGCACGTGGACAAGAAGTCGCGCGAAGAGTTCGAGATTCGCACGCACAAGCGGCTGATCGACATTCTGGAGCCCACGCAACAAACAGTAGACGCGCTGATGAAGCTCGATCTGCCTGCGGGCGTGGACGTGGAGATCAAGGCGTTCGAGAAGTGAGCGCCGGCGGCGGGATGGGTATCGCACCCACCCTAGCCGCAAAAACAAAAGCGCGGCGAGGGTGGGGCACCCACTCTGATCGCGTTGCGAAATTCCGGCAGTGCGGGGCGGATTGGCCGCGCATGATGAGGTGAGGACGAGATGGCAGTTACAGGGATTCTGGGCAAAAAGATCGGCATGACGCAGGTCTTCGACGAGAAGGGCGACGTGCACCCCATCACGGTGCTGCAGGCCGGCCCCTGCGTGGTGACGCAGTTAAAGACGGCGGCCAAAGACGGCTACGAGGCAGCGCAGATTGGCCTAGTCGAGTTCGTGAAGGCTTCGCGGATGTCGAAGGGCGAGGCAGGCCACCTGGCCAAGACCGAGGCTCCGCCGGTGAAGATGCTGCGCGAGGTCGATATCGAAAGTGGGGCCGCGGCCGATGGTTCCGACGGCGTGAAGGCCGGCGACCGCGTGCTGGTGGATATCTTTGCCGATGCGAAGTTCGTCGATGTGATCGGTACTTCGAAGGGACGCGGATTTGCTGGCGTGGTTCGCCGCCACAAGTTCGGCGGCGGCCCAAAGTCGCACGGCCACATGTTCCAGGTGCAGGGATCGATCGGCGCCTCGAGCTTCCCGTCGCGCGTTTTTCCGGGCCAGCGTATGCCGGGCCACTTTGGCACCGATCAGGTGACGGTGCGCAATTTGCGCATCCGTGGCATTGACATTGATGAAAACCTGCTGATGGTCGAAGGCGCCGTGCCGGGACCGCGGGATGGGTATGTATTGATCTCGAAGGCCAAGGCTCCGCCGCGCGAGCGCCGCGGATTCGCCGGCTCGACCACGGTTGACCCGCTGAAGGCTTCGAAGAAGGCGACGGCGAAGAGGAAATGACAGTTCATAGCCGACAGCAAACAGCTGACAGCTTGTGGACTGAGGCGATCAGATGATCGCATGAACTATATGCAGGGGAGGCTGGCGGCTGTTAGCTGTCAGCTTGCAGGAAGAAGACGATGGCAAACGTAGACGTTTTGAATCTGAACGGCGAGAAGGTGGGCTCGATGGAGCTGGCCGACGCGGTATTTGCGTCGAGCCAAGTGAACGAGGCCCTGCTGTGGGAGGCGGTCAAGCACTATCGCGCTTCGCAGCGCCAGGGCACGCACGCCACCAAGAACCGCAAGCTGGTGGCCGGCTCGGGCAAGAAGCTGTGGAAGCAGAAGGGCACGGGCCGCGCGCGTGTGGGTTCGGTTCGCTCGCCTCTTTGGAGGCATGGCGGCACAGTGCACGGACCGCAGCCGCGCAGCTATGAGTATGCTTTCCCGCGCAAGAAGCTGCTGGGCGCGCTGCGCTCGGCGCTGGCTGCCAAGCTCGCCGACGGCAAGCTCACGGTTGTCGACTCGCTCGAGATCAAGGAAGCCAAGACCAAACTCTACTTCCAGGCGCTCGGCAAACTGGGCGTGACGCGCACGGCGCTGCTGGTTGAAAACGGCAAGGCGCTGAGCCAGGGTCTGCTGCGCGGAGCGCGCAACCTCCAGGGCGTGGAGCTGGTGCTGAACAACGAGGTGCACCCGTACGATCTGCTGCGATACGACCGGGCGATCTTTTCGCGGGCCGCAATCGAGCAACTGACGGAGGCGCTGCAAAAGACGGTGTCAAAGCGTGCTTCGGGCCGTAAGGCCGCCCTTTCGGGGAATGCAAAGGAGGCCGCTTAAATGCCGACGACATATACCGTAATCCGCCGCCCGCTGATCACCGAGAAGGGGCTGGGCGTGAAGGAGACCGAGGGGACGCTGGTTTTTGACGTTTCCCCCGAGGCGACCAAGACCGAAGTGAAGCAGGCCGTGGAGGCGCTCTTCAAGGTAAAGGTGGCTGCAGTGCGCACTGCCAATGTGGCGGGCAAGGAACGCCGCCGCGGACGTTATGCCGGCTATCGGCCGGACTGGAAGAAGGCCTACGTGAAGCTGAAGGCCGGCGAAAAGCTGCCGGAATATGTGAGCAACCTGTAAGAGCAGGGAATAGGGACCAGGGAACAGGGAACAGTCAAGGTTCTCGCAATCGCAGAAGTTCTGCTGGAGCACGATGAGCTGGAAGCTGGGAGCTAGAGGCTAGAAGCTGGTTCATCAAGGAAAACGACGATGGCAATCAAGACATACAGACCGATAACGCCGACGCTGCGCTTCCAGACGTCGCTGGCGACCGATGATTTGACCGCAGACAAGCCGCATAAGCCGCTGGTGACGACGCGCAAGCGTACCGGTGGCCGGCGCAACGCGGGCGACCTGACCATCCGCCATCACGGCGGCGGGCACAAGCAGAAGATCCGCCTGATCGACTTCAAGCGCGAGAAGTACGGCGTGCCCGGGAAGGTGGCGACGATCGAATACGATCCGAACCGGTCAGCTCGCATAGCTTTGGTGAACTATGCCGACGGCGAGAAGCGCTACATCCTGCAGCCGGTGGGGCTGAAGGTTGGCGCGAAGGTGATGTCGGGCCCGGATGCTGACATCCTGGTGGGCAATGCCTTGCCGCTCAAGAACATTCCTGCCGGCACGACGGTGCACGCGATCGAGTTGCGGCCGGGCAAGGGCGCGCAGATGGCCCGCTCGGCGGGCGCGCAGGCGCAGCTGGTGGCCAAGGAAGGCGAGTACGCACTGCTCAAGCTACCCTCCGGCGAGACGCGCCGGGTGCTGGCCGAGTGCATGGCGACGGTGGGCCAGGTGGGCAACACCGATCACGAGAACGTTTCGATTGGCAAGGCCGGCCGCAAGCGCTGGATGGGCATCCGGCCGACCAACCGCGGCGTTTCGATGAA
>JASIJW010000300.1:0-12333 GCA_030050035.1 Acidobacteriaceae bacterium
CACCAGCATCCATGCTGTTAGCGCCAGCCGCGGAACCGGCATTCATTTGCGGCGGACTCACCCCGGGCGCATTCGCCTGCGCCCCGCTTGCAGCCGCTGTCTTCTCCGCCTTTGCCTCTTTCCTCGCGTTCAGCCGGTAAATCGCGTTCTCGTACACAGCATGCAGGAAGGGATTCTCAGGAATCGGGAGCTTGCCATTGGCCGCCTGCCGTATCACCGCATTTGACGGCACACGAAACAGCAGATCCTCGGTGCTCAACCGCATCGCCACAAACTGCTGCAGCCGCTCGTCAAGCTCGGAATTATCGATCGCCTGCGGATGCAGTTGCTGCTCGAACCATTGATCCAGCCCCATCGCCCGCACCGCCTCCACATCGCCCGGCCGTGGCCCGAAGGTGAATCGTTCGAGCGCATGCACAATCCGCTCATCGCCCTGCATTTGGGTGGAGACATAGGCTGGCCGCGACGAGGTCGCCGCCGGTTGCCCGGCCGCAGCTGGTATCGGCTCCGTGGCTACCATCGCCGCCGGCATCATCAGGTTCGGGAGCAGCATGCGTACCAGCACGCGTCGCAACAAAGCCATGAAAGAAACTCCAGCAGGAAATCAGCCGGGAAGCAAGGCGCGCAATCGTACTGCGCCAAATGGTACTGAAGGAGCAGACGGTCTTTGAAACGTAAAGTTGCGGCGCTGAAACGGGAAATCTCGCCGAATCTGCTCTCCAGTAACCGGCTCATCCCAACCCCACTCATCTGCCCCCAGATGTTAGCGTATTCTTTGACGGCTCAACATGAACCGACGTACGCGCAGAACGCTCCTCATCGTTGCCCTGGTGCTCCTGTTGCTGGCCGTGGCCGTGTTTCTGCGCTCCAAGGCGCCGCCGGAAGCAGCACGCCTGCTTCCCGAGTCCGACGGCATCGTCTACGTCAATCTCAAACCGATCCGCGCATTTATGCCCCGGCATATGCGGCCGCCTCAGCGCGTGCCCGAGTACCAGCAATTCGTCGACGCGACCGGCATCGATTGGGAGCGCGATCTTGACCAGGTAGCCGTCGCTCTGCACCGCATGCCCGATCCCAACGGACCGAACGGTCCAGTCGCCTACTCGATCGTCCTCGTCGGCAAGCTCAGTGGCAAGCGCCTGAACGCGTGGCTCGCGGCGCACTCCGAATCCCGCGAAGTCTACGCCGCCAGGACCATCTACAACATTCCCTCCGAAGGCCGCACCGTGCGCGTCTCGCAGATCGGCTACGATATGGTCGCCATCTCCAATACGCCCACCCCGGAACAGATTCATTCCATCATCGACCGCCATCGCACCGCGGCTCTTCCTTTTGCCGGCTCGTCGGTTCTCCAGCAGTACTACCACGAGGTGCCGCTTCTCGCACTCGTCTGGGGCGTAGGCAAAATCGGTCTGCCGTTTTCAAACAGTGGAGCCATCAGCGTCCTCGGCTTTCAACTCCCGCTGCCTGCCGACTCCACCGTTATCGCCAGTCTTGCGCCCACCATCCCCGTCACCGGCTCGCTCCACTTCGAGGGGCTGCTCAAGTTCCGCGTAGAAGAGATCGCCCGCAGCGAATCCGTCGCCGCCGGCCAGGCTCAGGCGCTGGGAACCATCGTCAGCCTCTTCCAGAGGATATCCGTGCCACTCGCCGACACGCCGGTAAACAATGGCTTCAAAGAGCTGTTAAAGACAGCCGCCGTGACGCAAAAAAACGACCGCGTCGTGATCACGGCTTCGCTGCCGGCAAGTTTCGTGGCCGGCATGGTGGAGGGCCAGGCCAATGCGCCATCTCCTGCAGCGCCGCCAGTCCTTGGCGCATCGAAATGACAGTTAACCACCATTTACCATCAACAAGAGAGGGGTAATGAAACGCTTTCAGCGCTTTGCTCTGTTGTCCGGCATTTTCTTTGCACTGGTATTTGTGTTCCTTGCCGTCGTCAGCTCCGCCGATTCCGACAATAAACATCCGGTGCTCACCGCCCAATCCGCTTTTACTGACGCCGCCCACGAGTCGCCCGGCATCCGCCGCCACATCACGCTGGCCGATCTCCCCGCTCCCGCCGAAGATCAATCGGTCGACAACGGCCCGGATGTGGTCCCGCGCCCGGCCAACGCATGGCCCATCGCGCCAAAGGGATTCAAAGTGGAAATGTATGCCACAGACCTCGATAACCCCCGCGAGTTGCGCACCGCGCCCAACGGCGACATCTTCCTCGCCGAAAGCGAAAGCGGTGAAATCAAGGTCTTTCGCGGTGTTACGCCTGACGGCAAGCCGCAGCAAATGTCTGTCTTTGCAACCGGTCTGCACCAGCCCTTCGGCATCGCCTTCTACCCCCTCGGCAATGATCCTCAGTGGGTTTACATCGGCGATACCGACGCCATCGTGCGCTTCCCCTACCACAACGGCGACATGAAGGCCCGCGGCCCCATGGAGAAACTCGCTGACCTGCCTGGCGGCGGCCGTCTCCGCGGCGGCGGCCACTGGACACGCGACCTCGTCTTCTCGAAAGACGGATCGAAGCTCTTCGCCTCGGTCGGCTCACATTCCAACGTCGACGATCCAGATACCCACCCCGAGGAATATCACCGCGCCGACGTTCTTGAGTACAGCCCCGAGGGCAAATTCCGCGAAGTGTGGGGCTGGGGCATCCGCAACTGCGTTGGCGAAGCCATCAATCCCAGCACCGGCGAGCTCTGGTGCTCCACAAACGAGCGCGACGGCCTCGGCAACAACCTCGTTCCCGACTACATCACTCACGTGCCCGAAGGCGGTTTCTTCGGCTGGCCCTGGTGGTACATGGGCGGCCATCAGGACCCGCGTCATGAAGGCAAGCATCCTGAGCTCAAATCAAAGGTGTTTACCCCCGACGTCATCCTGCAGCCACACTTCGCTTCGCTCGAGATGATCTTCTACCAGGGCTCCAAAACCGGAGAAGGTGGATTCCCGGCCGAGTATCGCGGCGACGGCTTTGCCGCCGAGCACGGCTCCTGGAACCGCAGCCTGCGCACCGGCTATGAAGTCATCCGCGTACCCATGCGCGACGGCCACGCCACCGGCGAATACGAGGATTTTCTCACTGGCTTCACGATAGGCGATGGCAACGTCTGGGGTCGGCCAGTGGGCGTGACAGAAGCCAAAGACGGCTCACTTTTCGTCTCCGACGACGGCTCACGCACCATCTGGCACGTCATCTACACGGGCACAAAGTAGCCGTGTTCTGAGTGTCCCGCCCTAGGCGTTTCTTCGACTTAGCGCCCAGGGTGGGAACCTCATTGTAGGTCTGCGGACCGACGTTGCGTACGCGGCTCGCCCTACAATTCGAGGGCAAATAAAATTGCCTCCGCATCCCCTATTCTAGCCACTCCGAAGGCCGCATCTTCCTGAGTTTTCAGGCATTATTTACTTAGAGCAACTCGCGAATGCACCTTGATTATCTATCCTGCGCTCTAACCATCATCTCCACTTTCCTGGTGGGCCGTAGAAACTGGACCGGACTCGTTGTGGCCGCCGTTAACAGCTTGATTGTCTGCGACATAGGCTGGAAAACATCACAAATTGGCCTGATCCCCGCCAATGTGTTCTGCCTCGCTGTCTATATCTTCAGCGTCCGTTCGTGGAAAAGAGGGGCAAAGAGCAACCAGTCTGCGGCCGATAGCGAAAAGCAAGAGGCTCAGTTACCCTTGTTCCGCCGTATCTTGGCGAAGGCGCAGGGAGTCGTTTCACAAAGCAACGCGAAATCGCAAGAAGCCGCATCACAGATCGAACTGCGGCGCCCAATACCATTCAAAGCCGCCACTGCCACCGTCAGCCGGTCGTGGGCGCGTCATAGCCTTCGCCGGCGGCAGAAACGGTCGGCGATTGCCTCGCCTCGACCCGGCGTATACTCACGTGCAGCGGCGCGATAGCGTCCTTCGCGGGCCTCACGAGGAGATCAAATGGCCGACTTCGTTGTCTCCCTGCGGCAGCATGAATACCAGTCAAGCCTAGGCGCGCTTCGCAACCATCTGGAGAGTTCTCGAGTTGGGGCTCTCGATATCGAACTGAAGCTGCCCAGCGTCGATCTTCCGGTTCATTTGCAGCTGCGTTGTTCCGATGCCTACGTCATCGGTTTCAACGGCGCGGACGGTTGGTATCACTTCGAAAATGAGGCGGGTGGCTGGGGATCCAGTTGCGGAATTGGCAGCAACTACAATGTCCTCGGCGAAGTCGGTCAGATTACGGTCGGATCGGTCGACGGCCTGGCGGCCTTGGCGAAGTACAAGTCGGGAGAAAAGCTCGATACCAAACTAGTCGTCATTGCTGCAGCGGTGATCAGCGAGTCTCTTCGTTTTGCAACCGTTACAACGTACTTCACCGGCCTGTTCAACGGCCTCTATAACGGCATTCCTCTCAACCAGGTTGTGCCCAGCGGCGATCTCAAGAAGAAGTATTTCCTCAACTGGGATGATCTCTCGAAGAAGAATGAGCCAGGAGTGCTGCTGAAAAAGTGACACACTCCGAGCAGGCTTCGGGCGTGCCTGGAACGACTCAGAGCCTGTGGTGCCCCCGATCCTGGCAGCACACTTTGCGGCCAGGCTCGGAATAGCAAGCAGTGAAGCGACCCGCCGCTATTTCTCCTTCAATCCCAGCGCCTCAAGTATTGCCTCATCCACCACTGCCGGCTGCCCATCCTGCTTGTGCACCACGCCGAACCCGCCACGGTAGTCCCACATCGCCCATCCAATCCCATCCGCCTCCAGCGCCGTCCGTACGTCGCGGATCCACCTTGCCCGTGACGCCGGATCCATGTGCTCGCGGTACGCGCCGAACTCGTTGCAGATCAGCGGCACGTTGTTCTCCCGCGCCCACGCTGCCCCCTCGTCGATCAGCGCCCGAATTCGCTCCCCGTCCCAGTGATCCAGCCAGTAGTTCTTGAGCGAAAATCGGTCTACTGCGTCCGGAACCTCGGCCAGCGATTCTGCCATCGACGCCTCGGCCGGCGGATACGGAATATCGTGCGTGTAACTCCACCAAGGCACGCTCCAGCTCGATCCCTGGTGCGTAAACTCGTGCGGCTCATAGAAGTGGAAGTTGTAGATCACATTGCCGTCGGCTAGAGGCTCCAGCGCAAGCAGGTCCTGCAAATTTGAGTAGCTCCCACCAGCCGCAATAATCGTCTGCCGCGGCGCCGCCACTCGGATAGCCGCAGCCAATCGCTGCTGGATGCCGGCCCAGCGATAGCGGTCGTCAACCTCTGGCTCGTTCATAATCTCGAAGAAGACCCGTTCCGGGTCGCGACCGGCGTAATGCGCGGCTAGCAGCCTCCAAAGCATTGCTGTCCGGTCTACCGCATCATTGTTCGCACGCAGTTGCTGCTTGTAACTGTCACTGGGATGCAGGTCGATAATCACCGCCAGTCCGTCGGCCAGCATCGTATCCACGGCCCGATCGAGCCGGGCAATAAAGTCACCATTCGCTCCGCCGCGTCCATAAAACGCTTGCTCCAGCGGCGCCGCATCAATGCTCAGTCGCACATGGTCAAAACCCATCCGCGCCATGAGTGCAATATCTGCCGCGTCCGTATAGCGGTCGGTCCGTGCCGCCGAGTAGTCACTCGACTGCGCAAACCACTCTGAAGCATTGATCCCATGCCGCAGGTGCTGCGCGCGGGCAAAGGCCGTGCGCAGATCGGTAGCGCGGTCCTGGGCGAAAGCTGACACAAGCGAAGCGGAAATCAGTGCAAAAAAGACAAGAAAATAGCGGCGAACCTGCACAGCGCATCCTCCATGTGGCTCTGTGAATTTTCCCCACACGATAACACCCCGGTCCCAGGGGTCGGTAAGTCCCAGGGGCCGGCACACTGAATCTCTTACTTTGAGGCGGCTGGCAGATGTCCCGCGCTATTGTCCGCGTGTCGAAGCTGCATCCAGTCCCGCTTCCTGCTCGTAGGTTTCGCGCAGGTATTTATGCGGGTTTACGGGTACATTGTGTACCCGCACCTCGTAGTGCAGGTGCGGCCCGGTTGCCCGGCCGGACTCGCCCACGTATCCAATCACCTGGCCGCGCGTAACATGCTCGCCGGGCAGGACAGCAAAGCCGGAAAGATGCCCGTAGAGAGTGCTCAGGTTGTGTCCGTGGTCCAGTTCCACTACCCGTCCATAGCCGGAGGCCATGCCCGCCCGCATCACGTTGCCGTCTGCGGCGGCGCGCACAGGGGTGCCCATCGGCGCGTCGATGTCGATTCCCGCGTGGAACGCCCCTTCACCATTGAACGGATCCAGGCGCTCACCAAAGCTCGATGCCACGGGGCCCTCAACGGGCCACAGCGAAGGCGCATCGGCCAACTCCGTCCAGTCACCCGTAAAGCTCGGGCTCAATCCACCTTCGAGTGCCCGCGACACCGCCCCCGACAGCGCATCGGTGCGCAGTGCGTAAAACTCTTCCATCGAACTCTCGATCTGTTGCGCGCTCGGGTCACCGTTCTGATCATCCGCCTGCGCCAGCGAACCCGGCGTTGGAGATGCTGCGGACTTCGCTTGCGCACCGTGCCCCTCAACCCGCGTCTCGACTGCAAGCCGGTTCTGCCGCAACCCGTACAGCGCCGTCACCTCGTTGGCCAGTGCGCCCAATGACGCCACCTGAATACTGCGGTCGTGGGCAAGCTCCGCCATCTGGTTGTAGTCCTTGCGCAGCGTCTCCCGTTCCTGCCGAACCTGGTTGTAGCTTTCGGTCTTCAGCAGCATGCGGGTATACGAACCCGCCAGCCCCACGATCGTGAACGTACCGACCACGGCAGCCGCCACAAAACCGTATGCGTACCTGAGAGGAACGGGAATCTTGCGAATCTGTCCATCCTCATCGCGTGCAACGAAGAGAATGTAATAGCGCTTGCGTAACATTTTGACCTCTCAAACTAATGTGCGCAGATTCGCAATTCGAGGAACCACAGAATGGCACAACCCGAAGGAATTCCAACAGGCGCATAGAATGCACCCAATTGCTGCTTAGAAAAATGGCTGCTTCAGGTTATCAGAGTGAACCAGGGCGGTCAAGCATTTGTTCCAAGCGCATCCTGAGCAATATCAATGACTTGTTCCACACTCGAGGTACTTTGGTACCGGCGGAGCTGTCCATCATTGCGTAGGATTTCGTGTCGATTTGCGACAATGCTCTCCCGTTGCGGAGATGTTTTTTTCCGCCGTATCTCTCTCCTCCTTGGCCTGTTGGTTCTCTGATATTCACCTCAAAGCGTCTGTGAGTGATTGATTCTAGCGAAGCTGTGAGTAAGTCCTTGCGGTACACGAGCATAGAGGGAGGCTTATCGCATAACTACCATATTTTTCACAAATTTGTCGTCAGAGCCGGGGGGAGGGCCTACATCTTCGATTCTCAGGCCGGTACGACCACATCGTCCCATCCGTGACATATCCTCAAAAAGTGAGATCCCCGACTGAAAGACGTCCGGCCGAGCTTGTACTCATCGACCGCATCCGCCGGCGCGCCTCTTCAGTCGGCCGAACCGAACTCCGCCTCGGCATCGGCGACGATTGCGCTCTACTTCGCCCGCGCGTCGGCGAAGAACTGGCCGTCACGACGGATCTCTCGATCGCCGGCCGCCATTTCCTCCTGGAGCGCCATCCTGCCGAAGCCGTCGGCCATCGCACCCTGGCCCGCGGCCTCAGCGATCTTGCCGCCATGGGCGCGCGCCCGCTGGCCGCGTTTCTTTCGATAGCGCTCCCTCGCGACCTTGTCGGCAACGGGCAGGCACGCAAGAGCACTCGAGAATCCCGGCAAAAAACTTGGCCAGAAGCCTGGCAAAAAACCTGGATCGACCGCTTCCTCGACGGTTTTCTCGCGCTCGCCGACGCAACCGCAACCCCTCTAGCCGGCGGCGATCTTGCCCAATCGCCCATCTTCGCCGCCGACATCGTCCTCATCGGCGCCGTCCGGCGCGGCCAGGCTCTGCTGCGCTCTGGCGCGCGACCAGGTCATCTGCTTTACGTCACCGGCAGCCTCGGCGGCGCGACGGTGGGACTCCGCCATCTGCTGGCAATGAAAGGGGCGAGCCCTAGCCGGAATAAAAGGGCCAAGCAAATCGGCGGGGCTTCAACCCTGGAGGGAAGAATTGCAGACCCGATCCTCAAACCCCACCTCTGGCCTGTTCCTCGTCTCGCTCAGGGACAATGGCTCATCCGCCGCCGAGCCTCAGCCGCCATCGACATCAGCGACGGCCTCTCCACCGATCTCGCCCATCTCTGCCAGGAATCGGGCGTCTCCGCTGAACTCGATGCCCGGTCAATCCCCATCGCCCTTGGCGCCACTCTCCATGACGCGCTCCACGGTGGTGAAGACTACGAACTGCTCTTCACCGCGCCAGCCACTGTGCATTTCCCACGCGCAATCGCCGGCATTCCGGTAACGCAGATCGGCCGCATTGTGCGCCGCCGCGCAGGCAAGCCGCAGATGACCTTGATCGCAGCGGACGGCCAGCGTCCACTTGAACCGGCAGGGTGGGAACACTTTGCATGACAGCGCGGCCGGGACCCTACTATCAACGCCGTTCCCGATCTGCGGCTATCATCGAACAATGGCAACCAAGGACGTTTTCTGGATCGAGGGGAAGCCCCCGGCGCAACTGGCCGTTATTCTGCGCCCCAGGGGCGGTGATTGGCTGCCGCACGAGATGCTCCGACTGCGCCGCAGCGGCATCAAGACCGTGGTATCGCTCCTGGAGCCTGAGGAAGCCCGCTATCTTGAGCTAGCGCAAGAGCCAGCCGCTGCTCGGGAAGCTGGACTGGATTTCCTCTCCCACCCGATACCAGACATCTGCATTCCAGCGGACGAGGCCGGTTTCCGCCGCTTCGTCGCGGGTCTGGCGGAGCGGCTCCGGAACGGAGACGCGATTGGCGTACATTGCCGCGCTTGCATCGGCCGCGCGACCGTCACGACCGCCTGCACGTTGATCGAATTGGGCTGGAAGCCGAAGACAGCTCTTGCGGCTGTAGCCGAGGCCCGCGGTTGCCAGGTTCCTGACACGCGGGAGCAGCGAGAGTGGATACTCGGCTACAGAGCGCAGCCATGAGCCGCCCGCCGGAAAAGCCGAATCAGCCAGCTGCGATCAGCGAGCCAACGGTCAATCTAAGCTTTCCTCGCCGCTGGCAAGCCGAGATCCTCCCGGCCCGTCCGCCCATCCTCCCGCAGCGCCATTTCGTCTACCCCGCTCAGGCCGATGAGGTTGAGCGCGGCGCCCTCGAACTGATGATCCGCCCGCACGAGGGGCTGCCATTTCTCGCCACCTGCGCCTTGGGCTTCCGCGATCCCGCCGTTCCTACGGGCATATGGTCCACTCCGGAACCGGAAAAAATCTGCGCTGTCTCCGGCGGCTACGCCTACCTGATCGACACGACTGCCCCGCAGCGCTTCACCATGCTTGCTTATCGTCCGGTACTGGAAATACGTCCCGCAACCCCGGAATCGCTGCTGCTATTCGTAGGTCATCGCTCCATCCTGGCCTGGGGCGCGAGCGGCCACGCATGGGAGAGCGGGAAATTATCTGACGAAGGCCTCACGCTTGGCGAGACCGAAAACGGAATTCTGCACGGCGTGGGATGGGAGATGATCAGCGATCGAGAGACCGCTTTCCACCTCGATCTGCGTACCGGTGCCCGTCTGCAAGATAATTAAGAACCCGCGATGGACTATCCGGCCGCACAAACCCGCTAACTCGCGACGCCCATTTGGGTGAGCGCTAACCGTTAACTCACTGCACCTTAACCCTACTGCAGCGGCCGGTAACAGATCTGTTCGCCATCCAGCCGGTACTCGGCTGAACAGGCGTCCCCGCCACAGATCATTGCGTCGCCCGAGTAGAGCTGTTGCCGCGTGATCAGCCCAAGCGTGCCGCATCGCGGGCACGCCATCACGGCAACATAGGGATTCTGCGCCTGGCCCAGTTTCGACGGGTTATCCAGTACAAACACCGTGCCGGGATCCATCTTTTCCGGCATCCACTCTTCAAGAAACTCGAGCTCGGCTGACATCCTGCCCTCCCCCGGGTGAGATTGCCAACGCCGCATCATACGCAGATCTGCGGCCCTGTTTCTTACCGTAGGCCCCAAAGCTTTCCTGGAGCCGCTTTTCTATTATTCTTCAACACGACCCCGTACATTTGGTTGCAGCCAGTGTTGCCCCAGCGGACCGGGATGTCAACTACAATTGCAGTTCCCAGTATCAAAATAGGTTATCGCCAAAGATTACTCCCACGCCTCACCGCGCAGCCGTCTTTATCGTTGCCTGAGTGCGCGCGTACTCGTCGATTGCCCGGTACGTCTCCACATTGCGCAGAATCGCCTGCACATAATCGCGCGTCTGCGTAAACGGAATCGATTCGACGAACTCATCCATCCCCGAGTACGGCCCCGCCGCCTGCCATTCAGTCACGCGGTTATCGCCGGCGTTGTAAGCCGCCAGCGCGTACTCCTGCACGCCCCCAAAGCGGTCGATCATCTGCCGCAGATACCGCGTCCCCAGCTTGATGTTGGTCTCCGGGTCGAGCAACTGGAACGTCTGGAAGTGGGTCGTTCCCTCCTCGCGCGCCATCGTCCGCCCCACTGAGGGAAGAAGCTGCATCAGGCCCCAAGCGTTCGCGTAGGAAACTGCATTCGGATTGAACTCCGACTCCTGCCGGATCAGCGACGCCACCAGGTATGGGTCCAGATCGTTCTTCGCCGCCTCCGTGCGGATCGTATCCCACCACGGTTCTGGATACAAAATCCGCCAGTACGCCAGCGGAATCGCGCTGATGGGCGCCATCGAGGCATATGGCAGCGCCCGTTTCATCGACCGGAGCGCGTGAAAGGTCTCGTCGTACGAGGCGTAAATCTGCGCTTCTGCCAACGCGCTCCACGACTCCGAATCCGGATCGGCCTGGATTTCCTGGGCGATGTATTCGTTCAATCCCGCATTGGCGAGCAATCGCGCCTTCGCCAGGTGCGGGCTGTCGGCCGGAAACGTGTCCACCAGCTTAGGCTCAACCAGCGGCTGAAAATGATCGAGATCCAGGGCCTCCGGCAGGCGGTCTTTGCCCGCTGGGGTGGAGAGCCCCGACCCCGCCGGCTCCGGCTTTCCCAGTTCGTCCAGTCGTACCCGCGCCATCTGCGCATAAAAATAATGCGGATACGCGCGAATAATCGCTCGGTAATCAGCCGCCGCAAGCGACGGGTAGTGCTCCAAGGTCTCGTACAGTCGCCCACGCCAGTAAAGCGCGCTCACGGTCTCGGCTGCCGCCGGGTAACGCTCAATCTGTTCGTCAAAAAGCTTGGCCGCCGCCTTGTAATCACCCTCGCGATAGCTCAGCCAGCCAGCCCGCCAGTGCGCAGCCGCCGCGTACTTGTGCTGCGGAAAGTGCTCAGCCAGGTAACTGTAATACGTCACCGCGTTTGCATAATCGCGCTTCAGCAAGTACATGTTCCCGCTCGAATATAGGGCCTCGGCCAGCCAAGAGCTGCGCGGGAAGCGCGCCTCCATCTCGGAAACAATCCGCTGCTGGTCGGCTTCGTCGTCGCGATCCCGTGCCAACTCCATCAGCAGGTCAAGACGCCTTGCGCCGTTCTCGTCGTCGGTGTCCGGCAGCGCCTGCGCCTCGGCGGGTGTAAGCCGGTTCAGCTTCAGCTCGCAGGCCGCCAGCGCTACGGCAAAACTGTTGCGCTCGGCTGCGCTCAGGCCTGGCACACGCTGGAGCGCTCGGTACTGGTCTGCGGCTTCGTTATACCGCCCGGCGTTGTAATAGGCATCGCCCAGGCTGCGCAACTCGGTCGCCGTCAGCGTTTGCTCGGCCCCCAGCTCTGTCAGCCGCGCCAAAGCCTCCTGCGCTTCGCTGCTCAGCGGATGCTCAAGCAACAGCTGCTTGAAAGCCGTGATCGCCGCATCCCGCTCACCCAGCGCGTATTCCACTTGCCCCGCGGCCAACTGGTAGCCTACGCGATCGGCCGCATCGGTGTCGGCCGCCGCCGCCAGCACCTCCCGCGCAGACCCCGGATTATTCAGCGCCAGCAGCACCGTAGCCTCAAGCTCCGGAACCTGGTCCACAAAAATGCTGTCCGGGTAACGCTCGGCAAAGCCATGTAGCAGCGTCTCGGCCGCTGCATTGTCGCCGGCGTCGTGTTCCGCTTCGGCGGCCAGATAATCGGCAAAGTCGGCTAGCTCTCCGCTGTCCTCCCGCGCTTCATGGAAATTCGCAACCGCTTCGCTGTAGCGCTGGTCCAGCAGATACGCATGCCCCAGCGCCAGGTACGCCGCCGCGGCCGCATCACCGGTGTGCCGGTGCGCATACGCCGTCACCCCCGCGTACGC